>JBCBXS010000236.1:0-4522 GCA_039816475.1 Pseudomonadota bacterium
ACCAGCGCGCACGATCGAACGGTCAGCGATTACCTGAACTCAACCTCCGGCGGAGTTCGCACGCTGGTGGTTGGACCTGCAGGCTTTACCGAGTGAAGTGCGTTAGGGTCCGGCTCGGCGTTGGCAGCCTCCGCGGGATTAGCCCCAAACATCCTGTAGATGAAGGCAAAGCGGGATTCCTGCGGCGCAAACTCAGGGTCCTCGCGCAACTTCAGCCGATCGATGACGCGTAGCGCAAGCGTGCTTGACGTCAGGATCTCGACTTCACTTTCGACAGCCGGCGTTGTCGCGCTGATCTTGTCGATGACGCTATCGATATCGACGATCTGCTTTCTGCGCTCGTCGACCTGTACGCGCGCAACGGCCTCATACGTGTTCGGCATGAGTAAGCTGAGCTGGATCGCGATGGCGGCAGCCGTCAGCGTCACCGACAGAATGATCCGCCAGTGCCGCCGCAAAATGCGCAGCATATCTTCGAAGCTGAAGCCGTCCTCGGCCTCATCCTGAAGATAGATTTGATCCCCCGTCCGATCCATTGAACTCGAACTTGTTGTTATTCAGTAGAGGAACTTTACCCCGAACCAGATGCGATTGGTTTCGACGACATCATCCGAGATTGACGTGCCCTGCAGGTCGTAGAGATACGACGCGGTGAAGTGCACGTGCTTCGAATGCAGGTAGGTCATGTTGAGACCCCCTGACCATCGAAAGTCCTCGCGGTCAGACTTCAGCAACTCTGTCCGTTGGTATGCACCGGAGACGGTGAAGATCAGGTTCGTAAGCGCTTCCAATTCGAGATTGACCGCGACACCTGTCGTTAACACCCCCTCTTCGGACTTCGTGAAGTCGAAGCCGCGGCGGGCCGTGGCGAAGATCGTGGCGCGTTGCGTTGCGATCCACCTCATGCCGAGTTGAAACAAACTCTTACCGGCTGTCTCAATCTCGGGATCGTCGAAGTCTCGGACGCCGTAGCCGGCGAGAAACGACCAATGCAGAATGCGAGAGCTCTCGACGTTGAGACCGACGAGCGCGTCCATGCCCCAGTTGTCCGAGCCGTATCCGTCTTCGACGGTCGGCTTCAGCGTGCGCATGCCGCGCAGGACGCCAGTTACGTTGTAGCCGGGCGAAAACCGGTAGCTGACCTGCAGATCGCTCGCGAAGATGTGCGTGTCGTTCTGGTCAAGCTCGATGCTCGCGCCGCTTTGGCCCGGCACGTCGTCGAAGTTGTAGCCGTTATATGAGGCGCCCAGGGTGCCGTAGAGGCGACCGGCATCCCGCGTGATCCCGAGCGCGACCTTGTTGTGCCAGACGGGCGTCTTGCGAACAGCAATCGTGTCGTCACCGACGGCGAGCTTTGCCTCGTGAGAATAGTCAGACAGCAGGCTCATCGAGATCGTGTGGCCATGGTCGATATGCAACGCGCCGTCCATGGCTGCGTAGGCGTTGGCCTCGTCGAGTTCGTTTTCATTGAGATAGTCGACGAAGCGGCCGCCGAACGTGAAGTTCAGCTGGTGGCGCTTGAACTGTGAGATCAATCGGACGCTTGGCTCAAGCGCGACGGCGAAGTCTGCGACGCGGTCCTTGGCGGTCGCATAGACGTTGTCGCTGAACTCCGTTTCGACCTCGCCGGTCGGCATGATGATGTAGTTGCCGAAGCGGATGCCTTCCGGAAACCACGGCTTGCGGTCGCGTTCCTTGACGCCGAGCGCGCCCCATTCCTTGCGCCCGTCCCACCGCTTTCGCGTGCGTGCTTCCGAGACCGTACCGCTCAGTTCGCCGGCTTCAGCCTTCGCCTGGAACGCCTGCGCTGATTGAGCGGTAACGATTGAGAGCGGGCCGAAGGAGGCAGCAGCAACCATAAGCGGGGCCGCTAGCCGCCGCAGCGTGCGCCGGCCGCCAGTCCCGTCCCGCCGTTTGAGCCCCCCACCCAACGGCCGATCCTCAGAAGAACCGTTCGGGGATGCGGATATTGTCGCCCGGTTGCATGAAAGCCGTGCTCGGCATCCGCACCTTTAAAGGACGCGTCTGCCCGCGTCGGGTGAGCAGCACATAGGACTCCTCGGCGCGGTAGGTGTAGCCGCCGGCGACTGCGATCGCATCGCGGAACGTGAGGCCCGACTTGAACGGGAATTCACCACCACGACGGACCTCGCCGTGAACGAAAATCGGCTGATAGTTGACGATGGAGATCGTCGTCCTCGGGTTCTTCAGGTAGCCGTCGGCCAGGCGCCGGTTGAGCTCTGAGCGCAGGCCCTCGGGCGTCCGACCAAGGGCCCGGACGCGCCCGATCAGTGGAAACCCGATGAAGCCATCGGCGCCGACTTCGAATGTATCGGAGAGGTTCGGTTCTTCGAAAACCGTGACCTTGATCTTATCGCCAACCGCAAGCGGCAGAGACATCGACGTTGGCGGGTTCGATCCGAGGTCGGCCCACGGCGCGCTCTGGTTGCTCGCGCACCCGGCCAGCAGACCGCTTGCGACAACAACCCACGTGAGCGCGAACGCTCTCATCTGCCGGATGACAGACGCCATAAAATCCCCCAACGCGATCACGAACACGCATCCACGCCGCCAACCTGACAAATCGAGGTCAATGTCGGTTTAAGGAGCGTCTGTTGAATTGCAGGCGTCCGTTAAGGCGGCCCAAACCAACCCTCTGTTAAGCCTCTTGCAGGTCGGGCAGTTCGGCCCGTGCGGGTCTGGTCGGGGGAATGCAATGGCGATGCAGACGCTTGCAGGCGAGCAGTTGGATGCTGTTGGCGCTGCGGCCTATGCCGACAAGACCGACACGTATTTTGTCGGCGCGCGGCAGGACTTCGCCGATGTGCTCCCCGTCGACCGGAATGCGCGGATCCTTGAGATCGGCTGCGGCAGTGGCGAGACCGCAGCGCTCATCAAGCGCGACGGCAAATGCGGCACCTACGCGGGCGTCGAGCTGTTCTCAGAGGCTGCTGAGCGCGCCCGCCGGCACATCGACCATGTGATCGTCGGCGACATCGCAGAGGTCGACCTTCCTTTCGAGGAGGCGAGCTTCGACGTCCTCATCATGTCGGAAGTGCTCGAGCACCTGGCGGACCCATGGGCGGTTCTTCGGCGGTTATCACCGCTGATGCGGCCGGGCGCGAAAGTGCTCGCGTCGTCCCCGAACGTTTCGAACTGGCGCATTCTCAAGACGATCGCGGCAGGCGACTTCCGGCACGACCCGTCTGGTGTTTTCGATCGCACGCACCTGCGGTGGTTCACGCCCAAGACGTTCCGCGCGATGTTCGAGGAGACCGGGTTCACCGTTGTCCGCCTCGGCCCGGTGACGCCGTTTGCCGCGCGCACGCGACTGATCTCAAAGCTCTCGGGCGGTCGGCTCGACCACCTGTTCATGACGCAGATCAAGCTCGAGGCGATTAAGCGTTAGGCGATCGCTGCTAGAGCCGATGCACCGAGGCAAGGCCGCGGACGATATCGTACTCGCAATAGATGTGAGCTGTTTCGGCGTTCGCGGTGACGAACAGGAACGGGTTCTTGAAGCGTGCTTCCCAGAGCCGGTGATGGACCTGCCAGATCGCGACATCGAGTGACGACTTGCCGATTTCGAGCGCGACCTTGCTCGGCCTCGACCACGCTTTCGGCGGGACTTTCAGAGCACTCTCGGCGCCATGCGCAGCGCAAGCCGAGATCGCTTTGTCGCGATAGGTCGACACGATGATGCTGCTGGTGGCTTCGCGATAGAGGTACCAGTGCGATCCGACCTTAGCCGTCGCCAGAAGCGCCAGAACTGCGACAACGAAGCGGAGCATGAGACGCCTGCCACCCAATACCACGCGAACTCGGACTGTGCGCGGATAGGGTTAAGGCTTCGTTAGGCACTGTTCGAACGCGGTCGGCGGCGATCAACCTTCGCCGATGCCGTCGAGCAGAGTTGCGATCCGCCCTGCGGCCTCACGGATGTTCTCGACGCTGTTGGCATACGAGAAACGGATGTAGCCCTCACCGTGGATGCCGAAGCTCGGACCCGCGACGGTCGCGACGCCGGCGTCTTCGAGCATGCGGTCCTGCAACGCTTTCGCTGTAAGGCCTGTGCCTGTGATGTTCGCGTAAGCGTAGAAGGCGCCGCCCGGCTTGACGCAACTTACGCCCGGCAACGTGTTCAGAAGATCGACGATGACGCCGCGGCGCTCGTCGAAGGCACGCACCATGTGGTCGACGGCCTCCTGCGGACCTTCGAGGGCTGCGATCCCGGCATACTGCGTCGGCGCGTTCACGCAGGAGTGGTTATTGACGCAGAGGCGGACAACAGCGTCCACGAGCGCTTCGGGCCAGATGCTGTAGCCGAGCCGCCAGCCGGTCATGGCATAGGTCTTCGACCAGCCATCAAGCACAATCAGCCGGTCGCGGAGTTCGGGATACGACAACAGGCTCACGTGCTCCCGACCGTCGTAGAGCATGCGGCTGTAGATCTCGTCGGAGAGGATCGCGACGTCCGGATGGTCCCTAAGGCCCGCGACCAGCTTATCGAACTCGGACTTCG
>JBCBXS010000237.1:0-4519 GCA_039816475.1 Pseudomonadota bacterium
CTTCGACGAGGGCGCGCGTGATCGCTGCGAGATCTCCGTCGGTGTCAGCGAACGTCTTCGCGAGCCGCGCAACGAGTTCTGGCGCCGCGTTGCCTCCGACGAAATGCGAAACGAGCTTCCGCGCGAGGTGCTCGGCGGTGTTCGGATGCCGGGCCAAATCGTCAAGGACTGCTTCGCCGGCGCGTTCCGAGCCGCTGCGATAGGTTTTGCCCAACACCTCGAACGCACCCGAGGCGTGCATCCGCGGATTGAACTGAAACCGACCGCCGCGATCGACGCCTGCACGGTCTCTCGCAATCGTCCAGCCGGTGATCAGGTTTGCAAGTGCGGTGACGTCGGCCTGCCCATACCCGGACGCCTCGGTCACGGTATGCAGTTCGAGAATTTCACGGGCGAGGTTTTCGTTAAGACCCCGCTTGCGCCGCTGCCCAACGCGCGAATTTGCGCCCGCGCTTGCACGGTTCTCAAGATAAATGAGCATCGCCGGATGCTGCTCGACTGCGCGCAGCATGTCGGCGAAGCGGCCGAGCACGTGCGGACGAATGGCCTCACGTTCGAACGCTCCGGCAATGCCGCGCACCTGCCCCTTCCGCGTCGAGATGGCAAAGTGGTTCGACCAGAACATCACCAGCCGCTCGAGCAGCGGCGCGGACGTGTCCCGGCCGTGCCTGATCCGGGCCTGCACTTCTTCAAGATAGATGCGCCGGCGCAGCGGGCCGGGCCGAAGCGTCTTGATCATCTCGTCCGACACGCCGCCTTCGCGCCGCAGCCGCCGGCGTTCGCGGCCCTTCCGCATTTCCCACTGCAGAACCTCGTGGGTCGGCGGCAGCGCTTCGTCATCGATCAATGCCGCGGTCGGGTTCTCGAGTTGCGCAAGCACGTAGCCGCGCGCATCTGCGCCGACTGTGGTGTGCCACTGCGGAGTTGGCCCAAGGCCAAAACGCTGCACCGCATGAAGGCGCGTGCGCTCGTCCATCCTGTTGCGCCTCCGTCAAACCTGACCCTCTAACGGCAACTGAGGGTGTCTTCCGTCGCTCGCGAACTTAGCAAGCCACCGCCCATTGTCCGGTGAAGACGACTGCCGCATGTTCGGCGTTGGCTAACACTTCGCGACCAAAGAGGGCGAGAATGCCTTTGCCTCCGATCCTTCAGAAGCTTCGCGTACCGGTTGTCGGCGCACCGCTGTTCATCATCTCGAACCCCGACCTCGTGATCGCACAGTGCACATCCGGCATCGTCGGTTCGTTCCCGGCGCTGAATGCACGCGAAGCCGACGGCGAGCCGCCCATGCTTGAGCAATGGCTTCGCCAGATCACTGAAGCGCTTGACCGGCACAATCAGTCCAATCCCGATCAACCGGCAGCGCCGTACGCCGTCAATCAGATCGTGCATCGCACCAATCCACGGCTGATGCGCGATCTCGAAATCTGCGTGAAGTGGCAGGTGCCGATCATGATCACGTCGCTCGGCGCGCGCGAAGAGGTGAACCAGGCCGCGCACTCCTACGGCGGCATCACGCTGCATGACATCATCAACAATCGCTTCGCGCGGAAGGCGATCGAGAAGGGTGCCGACGGTCTGATCGCGGTGGCAGCCGGGGCCGGGGGGCATGCGGGCGCGCTTTCGCCGTTCGCGCTGGTGCAGGAGATCAGGACCTGGTTTGACGGTCCGCTGTTGTTGTCCGGCTCAATCGCCACCGGGCGCGGTGTGTTCGCCGCCGAAGCGATGGGCGCTGACCTTGCCTACATCGGCTCGGCCTTCATCGCGACCAAGGAAGCCAACGCAGACGCCCGCTACAAACAGGCCGTCGTCGACGGCAAAGCCGACGACATCGTCTACACGAACTACTTCACCGGCGTGCTCGGCAACTACCTGAAGGCGTCGATCGCCGCGCAGGGCCTTGACCCCGACAACCTCCCGGAGGCCGACGTCACCAAGATGAACTTCGATGGCAGTTCGTCGAAACCGAAGAGCTGGAAAGACATCTGGGGCGCGGGCCAGGGCATCGGTGCGGTCGATGACGTTGTCCCCGCCGCGCAGCGCGTCGAACAGATCGCCTCAGAATACCGCGCTGCGCGGGCCGCCGTTTGCGGCGCCTGACGGCCAGGACACTTCCGCGCGTGAGGGGTGTGAGGCATACTTCTCACGCGCCCCTGAACGGCGCGGCGCAATCGCCCACGGGATACGGAAACCCATGAAGAACAGCGGCTTGGAAAGCGAGTTCCTGACGATCCACGAATTCGTCAAAGCCGCGAAGATGAACCTTGCGCCGAACATCTGGGACTACCTGATCGGCGGCACCGAGACCGAGACGACGCTGGCGCGCAACCGCGCAGCCCTCGACCAGATCGCACTTCGTCCGCGCGTACTGCGGGACGTCTCTGAGATCGCAGCCGACGATACGTTCCTCGGCAAGTCGGTGCGGCTTCCGGTGCTGCTGGCACCCGTCGGCGGGCTTGAGCAGTTTGACCCGGCTGGCGCCGTCGCCGTTGCCGAAGCCGCAGGCCGCTTCGGCGTCGCGATGATGATGAGTTCGGTCACGCAGCAGTCGCTCGCTGACGTGCGCGAAAAAACGTCGGCGCCGCTCATCTATCAGCTCTACGTCCGCGGTGACGAAAGCTTCGTCGACGAACAGGCGGCTTATGCGATCGACAATGGCTGCGACGCGTTCTGCGTGACCGTCGATACGCAGCGCTACAGTCGACGCGAACGCGATATCGCAAAGCGTTTCGCAAAGCCGTGGCGCGCTGCGACGAACGCAACCGAGATGGGGCAGTATCAGGCGGCGTTTTCCTGGAAGGACGTCGCGCGGTTCAAGTCGAAGCACGACATCCCGTTCGTCTTGAAGGGCATTGGTACGGCGGAGGACGCCGCGATTGCTGTCGAGCACGGCGTCGAGTTTATCTACTGCTCGAACCATGGCGGTCGGCAGCTCGACCACGGGCGCGGCTCAGCCGATGTCGTTGGCGAAATTCTCGAAACGGTCGGCGGCAAGGCCGGAGTCATTCTCGATGGCGGCGTATCGCGCGGGACCGATGTTCTGAAGGCCCGCGCGCTCGGCTGTCAGGCCGCAGGCATTGGGCGGCTCTATTGCTACGGCCTCGCAGCGCGGGGCCCCGACGGCATCATCCGGCTGCTCGAGATTCTCGAAGATGAGATCATCAACGATCTGGGCCTTGCCGGCGTCACGCGGTTCGACCAGCTCGACCAGAGCTATCTGCACTTCGGCGCGCCGCTTGTCACGCAGCCGCACGTCCACTCCGCTTTCCCGCTCCTCAACCTCGACGACCCGGGCTACGGCGGCCGCTGAGATTCCGTGCTGGCGGAAAGCCTGAGGCTCGACTAGCGCCGTTTGACGTTGAGCGTGGACCAGTAGGCCTTGGCGCGGGCGAGCGTGCCGGCGGGGTCTTTGTCGAAGCGACGGGCGCCGGCTTGCGAATAGAACAGATAGACGCGGCCCTTGTAGCGGCGCCAATTCTGCGGGTTGCCGGCGATAACGTGGCGCTGGCTCAGGCCGCCTGTGCAGTAGGCCCCGAACTGCGGCGCGAACCGCGTCGGGTTCGCTTCAAACGTGCGACGGGCCGTCGACGATGCGAACCACCACGTTGCGCCCTTCCACTCTGTCCGATGCGCCTGGCTTCCACGTTGCGCCCGCCCGCGTCGCGCGTACGCCGTTGCATCGAAGCCGCGAATGACAAGCCGGTCGTCGCCTGAATTCACATAGCGGTCGAGCGCGCCAGCGATCGCCGCCGACGGCTGCATGATCGCGAGCGCGGCTGTCGCAACCGCAAAGGAGAAGAACATCCGGACAGGAGAATTGAGAGTGAAGTGCATGAGCTCGATGGTGACCGTTCAGCGGCGCCAGACTGTGCCGCAGATGAGACAATGACGATCCCGGCGAACACGTGCATCTCACATGAATGCGAGTGCGCTTGGTGAACGGACCGTTACCAGCGCACGGCGATATTCAGCGACGGAAGGCTTCGTGGGCACCTTCGTCGACGCGGATCCCAAGCCCCGAGTTCAATCGGTTCGTCGCGTTGAAGATCGCAACGATCTGAGCGGCCTCAAGGATTTCCAGTTCACTCAGGCCCGCTTCCCGCAACTCATCCAGATCGTCTGGCTCGATCGAACCCGGATCAAGCGTCAGGTCAGATGCGTATTGCGCGAGTGCGGCCATGCGATCGTCGAGGGGAGCCCGGCGCCAGTTCACAAGCAAGAGATCAACGGTTCGCTTCGCCATGCCATGGGCTTCGAGCGCAGCGGCGTGCGTGATCACGCAGGGCTCGCACCGGTTCTCGAGCGAGACGATGAGTGCCGTGAGTTCGCGCTCCTGGCCTGAAAGCTGACAGTCGTCGCCACGCATCAGCCGGTTGATATAGCCCTGAAACAGTGAAAGCCGATCCGCTTCGATGGGCAGCTTCAGGAAATTGCGGACGCCGGACACGACCGATCCTGCGCCGCCCGCGAAGGTGCTCCAGGATGAAAGTCGCTCGCGTCTCGGGTATGTCCGCAATTT
>JBCBXS010000238.1:0-4493 GCA_039816475.1 Pseudomonadota bacterium
CACCCGCCGAGCGTACCGAACTGATCAATATCCTGACCGGTCTGCCGAGCCACATCGGATACATCATCATTGAGCACGACATGGACGTCGCGCTGCGCGTCGCCGAGACGGTGACGATGATGCACAACGGGCGCATCTTCAAAGAGGGCCTGCCGGAAGAGATCGAGCAGGACGAGGAAGTCCAGGCCCTTTACCTCGGCGGCGAGGGAGGGCTCGGTCATGGCTGAGTCCGGCACGCCCGCGCTGTCCGTGCGCGACCTCAATGTCTACTACGGCCAGTCCCATGCGCTGCAGGGCGTGAACCTGACGCTCGACCACGGCGTGTTGTCGGTTGTCGGTCGCAACGGCATGGGCAAGACGACGCTGTGCAAGGCGATCCTCGGCCTCGTGCCCGTCCGTTCAGGCACAATTGCGTTCCAGGGCCAGAACCTCGTCGGAATGACCCCAGCCGAAGTCGCGCGTGCAGGCGTCGGCTACGTGCCGCAGGGGCGCCGGCTCTGGCCATCGCTGACCGTCGATGAGCACCTGAAGCTCGTGTCGCGGCGCGGTGGGGCCTGGACGCCTGAACGCATCTACTCTGTTTTCCCGCGACTCGCCGAACGGCGGACCAACGGTGGCGGGCAGCTCTCCGGCGGTGAACAGCAGATGCTCGCGATCAGTCGCGCGCTGCTGCTGAACCCGAAGCTCCTCGTGATGGACGAGCCGACGGAAGGACTTGCGCCCGTCATCGTCAACCAGGTCGCCGAGATGCTGATCCGGCTCGGTGGCGAAGGCGATGTCAACGTCCTGGTGATTGAGCAGAACATCGGTGTTGCCTGCGCCGTGGCCGACCAGGTCGCGATCATGGTCAACGGCAAAATCAATCGGCTGATGGAGTCGGCGGTCCTTGCAACTGACCGAGACTTGCAGCAGGCGCTGCTTGGCGTCGGCCGTCATGCGCACGATGATGCCGATGAGATCGAAGCCACGCATCGCACGTCTGAGCGCGACGATGAGGCGGCTGCGAACGCCGGCGCGAACAAGCCACGCAAGATCTTCATCTCGAACCCGGACGTGCCCAACCGTTGGTCACAGCCGGTCCCTGTCCGCGTGATCGATGGCGCCGCGCGCACGGTGACGACGTCGTCCAGCCCCAGCAGCAGTCGGATCGAACCGCTGTCGCGCGCGTCGTCGGCTTCCAGCGTTCAGCCTGGAACCGGCAATGTCGTCCTCGTCGCCGGTACGCTCGACACCAAGGGCGACGAACTCCGCTACATCCGCGACATCATCCGAGCAGCAGGCCATCGCGCCCAACTGGTGGACCTTTCGACCAGCGGCAAGCCCTCCGGTGCGGAAGTCCCGCCAAGTGCCGTCGCCGGTTTCCATCCGCGCGGCGCATCCGGTGTCTTCACCGGTGATCGCGGCACGGCCGTTGCCGGCATGACACTCGCGTTTGAGCGCTGGATCGCGCATCAGGGCCATGTCGGCGGGATTATCTCAGCCGGCGGCTCGGGCAACACCGCGATGGTCGCGCCGGCGATGCGGTCGCTTCCTGTCGGCGTGCCGAAGCTTCTCATTTCGACGGTTGCAAGCGGCAATGTCGGCCAATACGTCGGCCCGGCGGACATCATGATGATGCACTCGGTCGCCGATGTGCAGGGTCTGAACGCGATCACAAAGCAGGTGCTCGCAAACGGCGCCAACGCGATTGCCGGCATGATGCAGAACCGGCGCGCTGCGATCCAGGCGGCAGCCGAAGTCGACAAGCCCGCGATTGGCCTCACGATGTTTGGCGTCACGACACCGTGCGTGCAGCAGGTCACGGCCGCGCTCGAGGCCGACTACGACTGCCTCGTTTTCCACGCGACCGGTATCGGCGGACAGTCGATGGAGAAGCTGCTCGACAACGGCAAGCTCGCAGCCGTCCTCGATCTCACGACGACGGAAGTCTGCGACATGGTCGCTGGCGGCGTGTTCCCTGCAACCGAAGATCGCTTCGGCGCATCGATCCGTGCGGGGCTTCCCTATATCGGCGCGTGCGGCGCGCTCGACATGGTCAACTTCGGTGCGCCGCAGACCGTGCCCGACAAGTATCGCGGTCGGAACCTCTACGAACACAATCCGCAGATCACGCTGATGCGCACGTCCGTCGATGAGAACGTCGCAATCGGCCGCTTCATCGGCGAGAAGCTCAACGAGATGACCGGTCCGGTGCGCTTTTTCCTGCCGGAAGGCGGCGTGTCGCTGCTCGATCAGCCGGATCAGGCGTTCTACGACCCCGATGCCAACCGCGCGCTGTTTGAGACGCTTGAAGCAACCGTCCGGCAGACGACAGCCCGCCAGCTCATTCGCACACCACACAACATCAACGATCCGAAGTTCGCGGAGCTCGTCGTCCAGACGTTCCGCGGCTTCTTCAGCGCGAAGTCGCTTCGCGCGGCAGGAGGCTAGGCGCTTATGTTCGACCGAAAAGAGTTGGTCGCCAAGTATCAGGCAATGGTGAAGCGCGGAGAGCCGATCATCGGCGGCGGCGCTGGCACGGGCCTTTCCGCCAAGTGCGAGGAAGCCGGCGGCATCGACCTGATCGTGATCTACAATTCCGGCCGTTATCGCATGGCAGGACGCGGCTCACTCGCAGGCCTCATGCCGTACGGCGACGCCAACGCAGTGGTTATGGAGATGGCGGGTGAAGTCCTCCCCGTCGTCAAGAAGACGCCGGTGCTGGCAGGCGTTTGCGCGTCAGATCCATTCAGGATGATGGACAAGTTCCTGGACGACGTGAAAGCCGCCGGCTTCTCAGGCGTCCAGAACTTCCCGACCGTTGGTCTGATCGACGGCAACTTCCGGGCGAACCTCGAAGAGACCGGCATGTCGTTTTCTCTCGAGGTCGACATGATCCGGATGGCGCACGAGAAGGACCTGCTCACGACGCCGTACGTGTTCTCGACCGATGATGCGACGGCGATGGCGAAGGCTGGCGCGGACATCATTGTCGTCCACCTTGGGTTGACGACCGGCGGCGCAATCGGTGCCGAGACCGCCTTCAAACTCGAAGACTGCCCGAAAGTTGTCGACGAGTGGGCGATGGCCGCCCTCGACGTCAATCCGGAGGCCATCGTCCTGGTCCACGGCGGACCCGTCGCGATGCCGGACGACGCATCCTTCGTGCTCGCCAACACCAAACACTGTCACGGTTTTTACGGCGCCTCCTCAATGGAGCGGCTGCCAACCGAAGTCGCGCTCACCGAACAGACACGCAAATTCAAGGAGATCGGCCGCGCCTGACCGCGCGCCGAGGAGGACCGCACCATGACCGGTGAACTGATAGGCCAGCTGATCCTTTGGCTGATCTTCGCAGTCATTGTCATCTTCATCCTCTACTGGGTGATGAACTGGCTCTATCGCCGCTCGCGCAAGGAAGTCGCGTTCGTACGCACCGGGTTCCTCGGCGAGAAGGTGGTGATCGACGGCGGCGCGTTCGTCTGGCCGATCATCCACGACATCACGCCGGTCAACATGAACTCGCTGCGCCTCGCCGTCGTCCGCGAGAAGGACCAGGCGCTGATCACCAAGGATCGCATGCGGGTCGATGTTTCGGCGGAATTTTACGTTCGCGTCGCGCAGGCGAAGGAGGGGGTCGCACTCGCAGCATCCACGCTCGGCCGCCGGACGCTCGAGCCCGAACAGCTGCACACGCTTCTCGACGGTAAGTTTGTCTCTGCCATGCGCACGGTTGCCGCCAGCATGTCGCTTGAAGAGATGCACGAGAACCGGAACGAGTACGTCTCGCGCATCCTTGAAGCGGCGAAGGTCGGCCTCCACAAGAATGGGCTGGAGCTCGAGAGCGTCGCGGTCACCGACATCGACCAGACCGATATTGAGTACTTCAATCCATCGAACCGCTTTGACGCTGAAGGTCTGACGAAAGTCGTCCAGGAGATCGAGGCGCGCCGGAAATTGCGCAACGACATCGAGCAGGATTCGATGATCCGCATCCGCTCGCGCAACCTCGAGGCTGAGAAAGAAGTCCTCGAAATCGAGAAGCAGAGCGAGGAAGCTCGCCTCGAGCAGGAACGCGAAGTCGAGTTCCGCCGTGTGCGCCAGCGGACCGAACTCGCCCGCGAACGCGCTGAACGCGAGAAGGAAGCCGAGCACGCAACGCTTGAAAGCCGCGAGCAGATCGAAACGGCCCGCATCTCGAATGAGCGGATGATCGCTGAGGCGCGCATCGCGTCCGAGAGGGACATCCGTCAGCAGGAAATTGAGCGCCAGAAAATCGTCGAGGAAGCCGAGATCGCAACGCAGCAGGCGATCGAAAAGGCGCGTATCACGCAGGGCCACGTCCTGACTGAAGAGCGCATCCGCTCGCGTGAGGTCACGGAACAGGCCGAGATCGCGACGCAGGGCGTGCTCGATCGCGCACGGATCAGCCACGAGCAATCGGTTGCCGAAGCGCGCATTTCGAAGGATCGCGAGACACAGGCGAAAGACATCGAGCGGCAACGCGCGATTGA
>JBCBXS010000239.1:0-4461 GCA_039816475.1 Pseudomonadota bacterium
AGATCCGCGCGCGCTACCGCTCCCGCTTCTTCGATCGGAACGCGGTCGGCAAAGGGGCTGCGATCGTCGAAGTCTGGGGCCGGTACTAGACCAATTCCCCAACATTTGGGCCTGCAATGGACCGTTCCTACGGCTCAATCAGCATACGTGCGTCTTCATTTCGTCGTCAGTGCGCCGTAACCTCCGAGGATGTTCCGGCGCAGATCGGACACGACAGGGAAGACAGCAATGACGACCAAGTGGGCGGCGGCCGCGATGGCTGCACTTGCGACACTCGCGCACGGCCAGGACGCGTTTGCGCGCAGCAACGACTGGGAACGGATCAGCCGCCGGCTCATCCCGCGCCAGCTCATCAACGAGACCATCCTGGTCGGCAACGAATTGGGACGCTTCACGCGCCTTCGTCTGCGCGCGGAACGCGGCAACCTCGTTGTGCGCTCGATGCGCGTGACCTTCGGCAACGGCCGGCGCTCGGACCTCCTCGATGGACGCCGCCTGCGCTTGCGTAGCGGTGAGCAGCAAACGATCGATCTGCCCGGCAACGCACGCTTCATCCGCCGGATCGTCCTTGAGACCCGCACGCGACGCCAGAGTGGCCGCGTTGCGATCCTCGATATTCAGGGGCAGAGCAGCGGCGGAATTCCCGGCCGGTTCGAACTCCTCGAGACGACGGAATACAATTCGGCGAATGCGACAATCGACATTCCCGTCGGCCGTGAGGAAGGCCGCTTCACGGTTATCAGGCTCCGCCCGCTGGATCGCGATATCCGTGTCCGCGAAGTCGAGTACGTCTACGGCAACGGCCGCGCGCGAAAGGAAACGCTGAACGCGCGGATCGCCGCCGGCAAGCGCAGCGAGCCGATCGTCATCGCGCGCCAGAACCGCGACGGTCGCTTCCTGCGCGGCGTGCGCGTTCGGGTTCGCCCGACGAACCAGCCGCGTCTGGCGCGCATGCAGTTGCTTGGCCGCGACGGGCCGTTCCGCAATCCGGATGCACGACCCGGCCGCGATGACCGGCCTTCGCAGTCGCGCCTGATCGGTGACCGCACGGCGGACCTTCGCGACGATAGTGTTTCCGTGCCCGTCCGCGTGAAGGACCGCGGCGAGCTTCGCATCCGTCCCGTCGGCGCGAATATCGAACTGCGCCGCGTCACGGTCGAGTATCGCGATGGCCGCCGCCGCGTCGTTCGTATCGGCGAGCGTGTAGGTGATCGGGACTTCTCGAGCCGGTTGCGACTGGGCCAGTCGAACCGGGACATCTCGCGCGTTCTTGTCTACGTCGCACCGCGCCAGCGTCGGGGGAGCTACGAAATCCAGGTGCACCGCGCGGGCCTCGATAGCGGCGTCGACCGCCTGCCCGGCCGCACGCCGCCAGTCACGCGTCCGCCGCGCGATCCCGACATCGAGACCGCCGCTGGCGGCTGGATGAAGCTCGGTTCGCGTCGCGCACAGCTCATCAGCAAGGACACCGACACGATCACCGTTGGGCGCCGGTTCGGCCGGATCGACCGGATGCGCATCACAGTGCGAAAGAACAAAGTCCGCCTCTACGGCATGCAGGTCACGTTCGGGAACGGCGAAGTTGCGACACTGCCCTTCTACGGGAAGGTCCAGCGGGACACGACAACGGACGCCGTCGATCTGCCGGGCAAAGGCCGCATCGTCGAAAGCATTCGCCTCAAGTACCGGAGCGTCTTCAGCCTGCGCGGTGAAAGCCGGGTTGAGGTCTGGGGTCGCCGAGCACGTCGCGGCGCACGGGATGACGAGCGCGATCCCGTCGACAAGCTGAAGCGTCAGATCCGTAAGGGTGTTCGCGATCTGCTGCGTCAGTAGCAGGCAGAGCTCGCATTCGCATTGGCCGTTTTTGGAAGCCGGGCGCCCCCGTCCGGCTTCTGCTTTTTCTGGGCGAAGGTCGGCTTTTGTCCAATGAATGCGGGCATTCTCGTTGCCTAAAATTTGGACTAGGCTCGAAGCGCGACCCGCGTGCGATCGGCGTGCGC
Organism: Pseudomonadota bacterium; assembly: GCA_039816475.1. Taxonomy (GTDB): domain Bacteria; phylum Pseudomonadota; class Alphaproteobacteria; order Rhizobiales; family Hyphomicrobiaceae; genus JBCBWG01. Next base: position 2,001 of record JBCBXS010000239.1, read on the forward strand.
GCCACGATAACCGGAGCCACAACGCCATGAAAACGCGCGCAGCCGTTGCCTTCGAGAAGGCCAAGCCCCTCGAGATTGTCGAGGTCGATCTTGACGGCCCGCGCGAGGGCGAAGTGCTCGTCGAGATCAAGGCAACGGGCATCTGTCACACCGATGAGTTCACGCTGTCGGGCGCCGATCCCGAGGGCATCTTCCCGGCGATCCTCGGCCACGAAGGCGCAGGCGTCGTGCAGGAGGTGGGCCCCGGCGTCACGAGCCTGAAGCCCGGCGATCACGTCATCCCGCTCTACACGCCCGAATGCCGCGAGTGCGATTACTGCCTGAACCCGAAGACGAACCTCTGCCAGAAAATCCGCTCGACGCAGGGCCAGGGCGTCATGCCCGACGGCACGAGCCGGTTTTCCTACAAGGGCAAGCCCGTCATGCACTACATGGGCACATCCACGTTCGCGAACCACACGGTGCTGCCTGAAATCTCACTCGCGAAGGTCAACGCCGACGCGCCCTTCGACAAGATTTGCTACATCGGCTGCGGCGTGACGACGGGCATTGGCGCCGTCACGAACACAGCCAAAGTCGAGCCGGGCTCGAACGTCATCGTCTTCGGCCTTGGCGGGATCGGCCTCAACGTCATTCAGGGCGCGCGCATGGTTGGCGCGAACATGATCGTCGGCGTCGACATGAACAACGACAAGAAGGCGTGGGGCGAGAAGTTCGGCATGACGCACTTCGTCAATCCGAGCGAAGTCGAGGGCGATCTCGTCGCGCATCTTGTCGAACTGACCGACGGCGGCGCGGACTACACGTTTGAATGCATCGGCAATGTCGACGTCATGCGCACGGCGCTTGAGGCCTGTCACAAGGGCTGGGGCGAGAGCGTCATCATCGGCGTCGCCGGTGCCGGCAAAGAGATCGCAACGCGCCCATTCCAGCTCGTCACCGGCCGCGTCTGGCGCGGCACGGCCTTCGGCGGCGCAAGGGGCCGGACCGATGTCCCGAAGATCGTCGATTGGTACATGGACGGCAAGATCGACATCGACCCGATGATCACGCACACGCTGCCGCTCGAGGACATCAACAAGGGCTTCGTTCTCATGCACGAAGGCAAGTCGATCCGAAGCGTCGTGGTGTTTTAGGGGGCTCGGCGGATGAAGGCAGCGTCGGCTAAGATGTCCTCCTGAGCGTTGAACGTTGAGCGTGGCCGCCGTGGATGCAGCTGCGCGAGCAGAAGGATTTGCCAGATGTCGCATCACGGCCGCGTCTACTTCAACGAGCTGAACACCTGGGACCCCGACGCCGCGAAGACCTACTACGGCGCGGTCTTCGGCTGGTCGTTCGTCGAAACGCCGACGGCTGGCACGGACAACCAGCGGCCCTATCACATCGCGAAGATCGGCGATGATGTCGTGGCCGGAATGTTCACGATGGTCTCGCCGCACTTCGACGGCATCCCGGACCATTGGTTCACGTATCTCGCTGTCGATGACCTGGATGCTGCCATCAAGACCAGCGACTCGGCCGGCGGCAAAGTCACACGACCCCCATTCGTGATCCCTGACTTCGGACGAATGGCGGTCGTTGCCGGGCCGACCGGGGCCTATCAGGCATTCTTCCAACCGGCCGACGATTGAACGCAGAGCCGACCACGACGCCGGTGCAATGCCCGGTGTGCTGTGCGCACGACTTGCGCGCGTTCGCCCGTATTGATGACAAAGACCGCCGCAGGCTCTACCGGCGGTGCGGCACGTGCGAGGCGACGCTGCTCGATCCGGCAGCGTTCCTCTCAGCCGCGCAGTCGCGCGCGCACTACGACCTCCACGAGAACGATGTCACCGACGCGGGTTACCGCGCGTTCCTCTCAAAGCTTGCCGATCCTCTCGTCGCGCGACTAAGCCCCGGCGCGATCGGGCTCGATTTCGGCTGCGGGCCGGGCCCTGCCCTTGCGCACATGCTTTGCGAGGCCGGGCATGTCGTAGACGTCTATGATCCGCACTACCGGCCCGACCGCACGCCCCTTTCGGATGCCAAGCGCTACGACTTCATCACCATGACAGAGGTCGCCGAGCATCTCTTCGCGCCGCATCGCGTGTTCACGCAGCTGGCGACGCTGCTGAAGCCGGGCGGTCTGCTCGCGGTGATGACCTGCTTCCAGACCGACGACGCGCGGTTCCGCGATTGGCACTACCGGAAGGACCCGACCCACGTCGTCTTCTATCGCGCGCGAACGTTTGAGGTGATCGCCAAGCAGTGCGGGCTCACCTGCGAGATCGTCGCTAAGGACGTCGCGTTTCTTACGAGACCAGTTTCCGGAACGGCTTGGCGCGCTTGAACGTGTCAGCGCGTGCCATCGCCCATGGGGTCGCAAACTCGGGGTGGTCGGTCCCGTCGAGCAGTTCGCCTGGCTGCAACGCGCGATAGTGCGTGGCGAAGGTGACGAGATCGTCCGGCGAGGTTCGGCGTC
>JBCBXS010000023.1:0-15821 GCA_039816475.1 Pseudomonadota bacterium
ATGCCCGTGATTTCCTCGAACGCTTTGGTGAGCGTCTTGGATTCATACTCATGCGTCGGGATCGTCTCCGACAGCACGTTGATTTCCATGCCTTTGAAGGGCTCGGCAGCTTTGATGAACCACTCCATTTCCTTCATCTGCTCTTCTTTCGAGAGCACTGAAGGCTGGAATTCGCTGTCGATCCACTTCTTTGCCTCCTCTGTCCCAGCGGATGCGGGGCCTGAGGCCAGCGCGAGCGCAAGGATCGAGGCGGCTGTGACCAGCCGTCTTCTCATTGATGTTTCCTCCCAAACGAGAATGCCGCTCGACGCTAGCGGCCCGACGAAACGAATGTCAATCGAAAGCGATCGCAAGCTCAGTTTTTCGTTTTTCGACGTTCGTCGACGTTTGAGGGCTTGGACTTGCAGGACATCGTCGCGAGCGCTAGGCGCCGGGTGATGGAAGTCCTGATCCCGCGCCATTCTGAAATCGTCGCCCTCGCGCGCTCGGAAGGACGCGTGACAGTCGACGATCTCGCCGAGCGGTTCGGCGTCACGCCGCAGACGATCCGCAAGGATCTGAACGATCTCTGCGATCAGGGGATCCTGCAGCGGTATCACGGTGGCGCCGTGCCGGCGTCAGGCGTCGTCAACTTCGACTATCAGGCGCGTCGTCTCCTCGGCCCGGAAGCGAAACGAGCAATCGGCCAGGCCGCTGCGCGTCAGATTCCGAACGGCGCCTCGATCCTGATCAACATCGGGACGACGACCGAACAGGTCGCGATGGCCCTTCGCGGCCACTCGGGCTTGATGGTAATCACGAATAATATCAACGTTGCCAATATCTTACAGGGCCACGACCGGATCGAGGTTGTCGTCGCCTGCGGAGTGCTTCGCCACTCCGATGGCGGCATTGTTGGCGAGGCAGCCGTCGACTTCATCCGGCAGTTCAAGGTCGATTACGCCGTCATCGGTGCATCCGCTATCGATGCCGATGGTGCTCTGCTCGACTACGACTACCGCGAGGTGAAAGTCGCGAAAGCGATCATCTCAAACGCGCGCACATCGATCCTCGTCGCCGACGCCATGAAGTATGAGCGGAACGCCCCGGTCCGGATCGGGCACCTCTCCGAGTTGGACATGTTCGTCACCGATCAGCCGCCACCGGCAGCACTCCGACAGACCTGCAAAGACAACGGCGTAACAGTCGAAGTTGCGGCTCCAGCTTGAAATACAAGGCCTGCGCGATAATCTTCGTTTCACGTTCGATTTGACAGGGAGAGGGCCGGGTTCCACCCAGCCTCATCCGAAAGCAGCAGATCAGTGTTTCACAGCGGTCTTTGAAGGCAGCAGCGCCCATGTCCGAGTTGTCGGCAACACAAGCTTCGACTGAGCGACCGGCGCCGGCTTCGACCCGCGCTGACGTCGCCGACGGAGACATCCGCGACATCGCCATCATCGGTGGTGGCATCAACGGTTGCGGGATTGCGCGAGACGCGGTTGGCCGAGGTTACTCCGTTTCGCTGTTCGAGATGGGCGATCTCGCGAGCGGGACGTCGTCGTGGAGTTCAAAGCTGATCCACGGCGGTTTTCGCTATCTCGAGTACTACGAATTCCGATTGGTTCGCGAAGCACTGACCGAGCGCGAGGTCCTGCTGAAGTCAGCGCCGCATATCATCTGGCCGCTCCGGTTCGTGCTTCCGCATCACACTGCCATGCGCCCGGCCTGGCTGCTGCGGCTTGGTCTCTTCCTTTACGATCACATGGGGCGCCGGAAGCTCCTGCCCGGGACGCGCCAGCTTGATCTTACGACCGCGGACGTCGGTGCGCCGCTGAAAGACACGTTCAAGACCGGCTTCGAATATTCCGATTGCTGGGTCGATGACGCGCGCCTCGTCGCGCTCAACGCGCGGGATGCCGCCGATCGCGGCGCCGACATTCGAACGCGCACGAAGTGCATCGCGGCGCGGCATGAGAAAGGTCACTGGGTGGTGACCACGCAGGACCTCGAGACGGGCGAACAGCAAACGATCCGCGCGCGCCTCATCGTCAATGCCGCCGGCCCCTGGGTCGATCAAGTGTTGGGCCAGGCGCTCGGGCAGAACGCGGCGAAGAACGTGCGGCTCGTGCAAGGGAGCCACATCGTGGTGCCGCGTATGCACGACCACGACCGCGCCTATATTTTCCAGAACGCCGACAATCGCATCATCTTCGTCATTCCCTATCAGCGGGACTTCTCATTGATCGGCACGACCGATCGCGACTACGACGGCGACCCGGCCGACGTGAAGGCGACGCCTGAAGAGATCGACTACCTCTGCAAAGCAGCCAGCGAGTACTTCAAGAAAGCCGTCTCGCCGGACGACGTGGTCTGGACCTATTCGGGCGTCCGTCCGCTTTACGATGACGGCGCCACGGCGGCCCAGGAAGCAACGCGCGATTACGTACTGCGAACTGACGGGGGCGACGATGACCGGCCGCCGGTCGTCAATATCTTCGGTGGCAAGATCACGACCTACCGCAAGCTGGCAGAGTCCATGCTTGAAAAGATCGAGGCGGCCATCGGAGCAAAAGGCGGCCGCTGGACCGATGCTGCGACGCTTCCGGGCGGTGACTTCCCGGTGACGGGTTATGATGCCCTCGTCACCGAGCTTCGCGATCGCGTCTCGGGCTTGGACAAAGGCCTCGCAAAGCGCTTAGCGCGCGCCTATGGCACAAAGGCGCGAACGATCCTGAGCGGCATCGGTACCTCAGAGCAACTTGGCCGACCGTTCCTCGCCGATCTCTATACCGCCGAGGTCGGTTATCTCGTCGATCATGAGTGGGCCCGATCCGCCGATGATGTCCTCTGGCGCAGATCGAAGCTCGGGCTCAGGGCGTCGCCTGAGGAGGTCGCGGCGCTCGATGCGTGGATCGACGCTTATCGGGCGAACCGAACGGCCGACGCCGCTTAAACTCTTCGCTCGGTGTCTCAAGACAAAGTTCGGCTCAGTGCAACCTGCCGCCGTTCGGGATCTGGAGATCGGGCGAAAACAGGACCACGGCGCCACCCTCATCGGGAAACCCGAGCACCAGCACCTCGGACATAAACTTGCCGATCTGGCGCGGCGGGAAGTTCACAACCGCGGCCACCTGTTTGCCCACCAGTGTCGCCGGATCGTAATGCACGGTAATCTGCGCTGAACTCTTTTTGACGCCGAGTTCCTCACCGAAATCGACCTTTAGCTTGATCGCGGGCTTCCGCGCCTCCGGATAAGGCTCAGCCTCCACAATCGTCCCGACGCGCACGTCGACCCGCATAAAATCATCAAACGAAATCTGATCTGTCACGGCGTCGTCTCCCGGGAACCTGTCGCGGCACGGGTTTAACGCGGTGGCGTCAGTCGGGCCAACCGGCGACGCGAAAGCGCGCCCTCGACTAGACGCCTCAGAGGTCGCCGGTGGGGGCGGCGGGGCCGATGTCGGGATCGGGTGCTGGGGTTGTTGAACCCGCGCGGCCCGGGCGCATGCGCGAGGCGCCGCGGCGGACGCCACCGAGGATCGTCTTTTTCAGACGATCGACGCCCTCGAGGGTCTGGTCGATCGTGGACATGGTCTGTTCAGCGCGGCGCAGGCGCCGGTCGAGCGCCGCCATGGTTTTCGCCTGGCCGGGGTCTTCATCGTTCAGCCATGTCCGGAAGATCGAACCGAAGAGCGATGCCAAGCCAACACTACGGATAACCCCGCGCGGGCCATCGCCATCGATGCCGGACGCGAGCAACATCCAGCGCTGCGAGTTGAGGTACGAATTGAAGAGGGTCGAATCCGGGCTCACATCGTCGTTGATTGAGCGGAGCGCGTCCTTGTGTTCGGCCATGACGTCCAGACGCGCCATGATGGTCTCGAACAGCGCATCGCGCGGCGATTGCTCATCGTCCGGCTCGCGGGAGGCGAGGACCTTGTTGTCGACGGCCTTCATGTAGGCAGCGATGATCTGCGTCTTAGAGCCGAACGAACCGCGGAGCGCGTCCATCTTCAGGCCGGCCCGCTCGGCGATTTCGCGCAGGGAGACATCGGACCACGGCTTCTCGGCTGCCAGTTCAAGGGCGGCAACGATGAGTTTGCCCCGGTCTGAATTCGTATCGAACATGCGCACGTCTCCTCGTCATCCGGCTGGCCACCGGGCTCATATTCAGGACGTAAGAGATCAGCCTGTGGATTTGTAGGAGACGCGTCCGGCCGGCGTTAACCGGACAATTCGCGGCTTCGATCGCGGGCTGCGATCACTGCGCGCTTCATGAGTTCCTTCAGGCCCTGACCGTCGGCCATGAGATGGGCGAGGGCCGCGGCGGTTGTCCCGTTAGGCGACGTGACGTTCTCGCGAAGCTGCAATGCGGGCTCGTCCGACTGGTTGAGCAGCTCGCCGGCGCCTGCGACCGTCGCCACCGCCAGTTGCCGCGCAAGGTCAGGGGCGAGCCCGACGTCAATTGCGGCAGCCTCCAACGCCTCGGCCAGGTGGAACACATACGCCGGTCCCGAGCCGGACACCGCGGTCGCAGCATCGATGAGGCCTTCATCGTCGACCCAGCCGACCTCGCCGATCGCGGAGAGGACCGCATCGACACGGGATCGCTGGTCGGGCGTGACGTGAGCGTTGCCGCAGCAGACGGTCATGCCGCGCCCGATGGCCGCCGGTGTGTTCGGGATGGATCGGACAATCGCGGTGGCGTCCGGTGCGCGGGCTTCGAAGCTTGCGAGGGTGCGGCCGGCTGCGACCGACAGGACGACGGTATCCGAGCCAATGGCACCTGCGACGCCATCGAAGACAGCGTCCATCACCTGAGGCTTGACGGCCATGATCAGAACGGCGGGCGGATCACTTTCGTCGAGAGCGGCAACGTCCGACACGACCGAAACACCGCTCGCCGCGAACGCGCGTTGCGTCTCGGGGGGAAGCTTGGGATCCTGAACGACAATCCGATCCGGGCTCAGCCCCTTCGCGCGCCAGCCACGCAACATGGCCCCGCCCATGTTGCCGCAACCGACCAGCGCCAGCCGTCCACGTTCAAAGCCCTGCATTAATCGACAGCTCCACGGCCGGTGCGGTCGTGGCTCAGGCCTGGCCCTCAGTCTCGAACATCGATGAGACAAGCGCCTCGCGGCTTTCCTTGCCGGCCCAGACCACGAACTGGAAGGCCTGATAATAGCGCTCGCAGGCTTCGAGCGCAGCCTTCATCAGCGCCTCGCATTGGCGGACGCTGACTTCAGCGCCATTCAGAGGGAGGCCATGACGGAACATGATCAGCCCGTCTGTCGCCCAGAGATCGAAATGTCCGATCCAGAGCTGTTCATTGATTTGGGCGAGAAGCTTGTAGACCTCGCCCTGGCGATAGTCCGGCACCTTGAAGTCGAATGCGCTTGCGATGTGCAGCGCTTCGAGATCTTCGCGCCAGTTGAGCGAGACGTGATAGTCCGTCCACGTCCCCGCGATGACGAGCGTCAGCTCATCGTCGGTGGTGCGCTCAGCCGCCCAATCGTGGCGATGCGCCATCTGCTCGATAAGATCGACAGGGTTGATCGCCCGCTGAGGTTCGGCCATCGCCATAGAGCATCCCACCTTCAATTTATGTCCCGTCCAGAACGCCCGGCGCGTTTTGCCGGAACCCACGACGGGGCTCGGTTCTTCTTCGCCCGAGCGCTGACAAAACCGGCGACGGCTGCGAGTCGCAACCGATCGCGCGCTAGTCCTCACCGGCAATTATGGTCGGGATGCAGACGGCCGGTCAGGTGTGTCGCGAAAGTCGTTGAGAAGCTGTGGAAGCCATCGCGAACCGCGCGCGCCGGGCGGGCTTATGCACGCGATGCGAGTTTTGCCTCGAGTTCAGCGATGCGGGCGGCGAGAGCTTCGTTCTCCTCGCGGGCCTTAGTCGCCATGGCTTTGACGGCATCGAACTCTTCGCGCCGGACGACGTCCATTTCGGCGAGCATTCGTTCGGCCTGGCCCCGAACAATGGTCTCGACCTCCTGACGCGCGCCTTCGGCCGCGCCGGCCGCCGTTGTCATCAATCGCGCGATATCATCAAAAAACCGGCCGCTGGTTTGGGTCATGGGAGGTGATCTCCTGGAAGCGACGCCCGCAGGTCGCGGTGCACGCATGGTCTGATGTTGGCGGATGCCTACCACATAGAAGCAACGATAGGTCCCGCAAGCGCGGTGGTTTGGTGTTGACGGTTGACGATATGCGCCCGGCTCGCAAAACCGGGCACGGCACCAGCAATCGGAGATGGCGCGCATGTTGCCGCTCTCACTGAGCTTTCCGGAATTTGATCCGGTCGCAATTGCGCTCGGGCCGTTCGAAGTGCGCTGGTACGGGCTCGCCTATATGGCGGGACTGCTGCTCGGCTGGCTTTATATCCGGCGGCTCGTCTCCGAGGACCGGCTCTGGCCAGGCGGACGGGCGCCGTTCAGCATCCAGAAAGCCGACGACCTTCTTCTCTACATGACGGCCGGGGTGATCGTCGGCGGGCGTCTCGGTTCCGTGCTGCTCTATGAGCCCGGCTACTATCTGCAAAACCCGCTCGAGATCTTCATGATCTGGAAGGGCGGCATGGCCTTCCACGGCGCGCTTGTGGGCTGCGGGGCTGCGATCTGGCTGTTTGCGAAACGGAACGGCGTTTCGCCCTGGTCAACGATGGACCTTTGCGCGGCCGCCGTCCCGATTGGGTTGCTGTTTGGCCGGCTTGCGAACTTTATCAACGGCGAACTCTTTGGCCGGCCGTCCGATGTGCCATGGGCGATGGTGTTTCCCGCCGCGCGCTTCGACTACCCGCAGCTCGAACCGACGCCGCGCCACCCAAGCCAGCTCTATGAGGCAGCGCTCGAAGGGCTGGTCCTGTTCCTCGTCCTTCGCGTCCTGACGCATCAGCTGCAGTCATTGAAGCAGCCAGGCATTGTCGTTGGCACATTCCTGATCGGATATGGCGCGGCGAGATCGTTCTGCGAACTGTTCCGCCAGCCGGACCCGGCGCACGCGTTCACGACCCTCGGACTGACACCGGGCATTGTCTATTCGCTGCCGATGATCGCGCTCGGGATGGCTTTCGTTATGATAGCAAACAAGCGCAGCCGCTTGGCCGCGTAAGGTAAGTTTCGAAACCTGTCCCGCCGATGACCGATGCGTCACCTCCCCCGCCCTACGACCGAGACGCACGCCGCGAAACGCCGCTGCTCGAGAAGCTGAGGCAGGGTCCACTGGCAGGCGGGAAGCCCATGCCGCTATCGGACTTTATGGCAGCCTGCCTTCTCGACCCGGACCATGGCTATTACACCGGCCAGCCCGTGTTCGGCACCAATGGAGACTTCACGACCGCACCGGAGATCACGCAGATCTTTGGCGAGTTGCTTGGGATCTGGTGCGTCGTCACCTGGCGTCAGCTCGGCGCTCCCGAAACTCTTCGGATTGTTGAACTCGGGCCCGGCCGCGGCACGCTGATGGCCGATCTCCTGCGCAGCTTTTTGAATCTGACGACTAAGGCGAACAGCGTGATCGATCTGTCGGTCACGTTCGTCGAGGCGAGCGCGCCGCTCGCATCGGAGCAGGCGAAGGCGCTCTCGCGGTTCGATGTGCCAATTGTACAGGTCCCGCGCCTCGCGGACGTCGAAGCCGGCAGCCCGACGATCGTCATCGCGAACGAGTTCTTCGACGCGCTGCCGATCAACCAGTTCCGCGCCCGGCAGGGTACAGGCAACGGTGCCGGTATCAAAACGTGCCACGTCATCGATACCCATGAAGGGCTGCAGTTTGCGTGGATCGCTGATGATGCGGCCGCGGTGCGACTGCCGGATGCGAACGCGGGCGCCATTCATGAGCTGCGCGAGCAAACCGAGGTCATTTCCGATATCGCGCGCCTTGCGGAAGCAGCCCCTCTCCTAGCGCTCATCATCGACTACGGGACGGGCGCCCCAGACGCCGCAGTTGATACGCTCCAGGCGGTGCGCAATCACGCCTATGAGCACCCATTGACGTCGCCCGGAGAGGCCGATCTCTCGACGCAGGTGAACTTCGGCGCCATCGCAAATGAAGGGCGATCGAATGACCTCGTGGCCACCGAAGTGATAACGCAGGGCGATTTCCTCACAGCTCTTGGCGCACACCAGCGTGCTGGCGAACTGATCAGACAGAACCCTGCCAAGCGCGGCGAGATCGAAGCCGGCATCGCAAGGTTGATGGAGCCGAATGGCATGGGCACACGGTTTAAGGTTATGGTTCTCGGCAGTCGGGAGAGCCGTCTGCCCGTCGGCTTTACGCCTGCCGACCAAACGCTAGGCGCCGGGCAGTTCATCGAACCTTCAACACGCTGAGTTGCCCGTGGCTCCAATCCCAACGCCCCTCACCGCTCAATCACTTGGCGACGTACCGGGCATCGCGCACGGCTTCTTTACGCGAGAGGGCGGCGTGTCGAGGGGCATCTACGCCGGCCTCAACGTGGGGCTCGGATCCTCAGATGCGCGCGATGCCGTCCTCAAGAACCGCGCCCGCGTTGCGACAGCGCTCGGCTTTCCCGATGCACCGCTCAATACGCTCTACCAGGTCCACAGCGCCGAAGCGCTCGTGATCGATGCGCCGCTGCCGTCTCCGCCGCCGAAAGCAGATGCACTCGTGACGACGACACCAGGCCTCATCATCGGAGCGCTTGCTGCCGACTGCACACCGGTTTTGTTCGCAGATGCCGAAGGGGGGCCGGGGCCGATCGTTGCAGCGGCACACGCGGGCTGGCGCGGCGCGGTTGACGGCGTTCTCGCCGAGACCGTGAGGACCATGGAGCGACTTGGCGCCGACCGCCGCCGGATCCGAGCTGCGATCGGGCCGACGATCCATCAGCCGAATTACGAAGTGGGTCCGGAGTTCAAAGAGACGTTCGTCGCACGCGATCCGTCCTTCGCGAAATTCTTCAGTGAACCCGGCCCAGGGGCTCGCCCCCACTTCGATCTGCCGGGCTTCGTCGCAGCCCAACTGACCGCTGCTGGCGTTGAGCACATCGAAACTCTCGACCACTGCACTTACGCCGACGAATCGAAGTTCTTCTCGTATCGGCGCGCGACGCACCGCGAAGAGCCCGATTACGGGCGTCAAATCTCCGCCATCGTCGTGACCTAACTGCACAATCCACAGCTTCTGCTGGAGCAGACGGCGTAGTTGCGGGTCTCAACCATTGTAAGGCGCCCCAGCCACTGGACGGGGCTTGGCACAACGCGTACCCGTGATTGACGGAGTACCGGACTTCCATGAGCCGCAATGTTCGTACGTCGGCTGCCGGATCATAGCGGGACATTGAGAGGGGGGCGTCACCGTGACGACCATCAATGCGACTGCGAAAATCCGCGATTCACGGCCACGGTCGATTGTCGCTTTCGCAGTGCTCACCACCGCCCTGCTCGCCGGATGCGCGGGTAACGGCACGAATTTACTTGAGGGCGCTAGCGGCACGCCAAACGCCTCGCTTGCAGCGAACCCTGGCGCCTCGGCCGCGAAGCCAGCTTCACAGGTGGCCCTTGCCCCGGTGATCGGCGCACCGGAAGCCGTCGCCTCACAAATCTCGACGCAGCTGACGGGTGCGCTGAAGAAGAAGGGTGTCGGGGTCGCAACAAGCGCGACCGCGAAGTCCGACTACACGCTGCGTGGCTACATCGTCGCTGCACGGGAACGCGCCGGCACGAAGGTCTCCTACATCTGGGATGTGACGAACCCGACAGGGGAACGGGTCAATCGCATCACGGGCGAAGAGATCATCAACGGTGCTAACGGTCGCGACCCATGGTCGGCGGTCTCGCCAACGATCGTCGCGCAGATCGTCGAGAAGACATCGACATCGCTCGGAAACTGGTTCGCGCAACAGAAACCGGCACCGGCGGCTCAGCCGAGTACTCCGCCGCAAACTTCGCCGACGACAGCGGGCAGTGTGCCGGTTGCAGCGAAGCCGCTGCAAACTCAGCCGGCGGGCGCGTCGACCACGTCGCGCGTCGCAAGCGCATCACCGGCTGCGGCATCTCCCACCGTCTCACAGACGACGACCGGCAGCATCTCGCGCGGGATCACGTCGATCAAGCCGACGGTCACCGGGGCGCCGGGTGACGGCAGCACATCGCTCGCAAGCGCACTGCAGCGCGAGCTGGGTAGCCAGGGCGTCTCGTTCGTCAGCACGCCGGCAAGCGCTCGCTATGCGGTCAAAGGTAAAGTCGTTGTCGGATCAGCCCGTAGTGGCAAGCAGCCGATCCAAATCGACTGGGATGTCCGCGACGCCAAAGGCAACAGTCTCGGCACGGTCTCCCAGAAGAACGAGATCCCGGCTGGCTCGCTAAATGGCGCCTGGGGCCGCACGGCTGATGCCGCTGCAGGCGCTGCGGCTCAGGGCATCATGCGCTTGATCCGCCAGAACCAGACAGCGACGACGAACTAACCGCGTCCGCTCACGGCAAGCGGTGTCCCGCAAACCTATCGTCGAACGGGCGGTCTCACACAGGCCGCCCGTCTTTTTTTTTGCAGCGCGGCGTGTGCCCGTACGCGGTGTCCGTGCCCGTCGGGTCACCCACTCGGCCATTGTCATACAATCGACATGTTAACGCCGTCCGCCGGTTTACAGCCTATAGAGCGCTTGCTAATCCGACCGCGTTTCCAGAGGCATCACGCGGCCCATCGCCCGGTTTGAATGCCTCGGCCCGAACGAGATCGGACGTGCCGATGAGCCATCCCTCCTCCGCCTCCGGCAAGCGTCAAAAGTCGGGCCCTCCCGAAATCAAACTCGTCTCAGGCAACTCAAACCATGTCCTTGCGCAGGGCATATCCGAGTTCCTTGGCGTGCCGCTCACGAAGAACACCTGCCGGCGCTTTGCCGACATGGAAGTGTTCGTTGAAATCCAAGAGAACGTGCGCGGCGAAGACGTCTTCATCGTCCAATCGACATCGTTTCCGGCGAACGACAATCTGATGGAGCTGCTGATCCTGATCGACGCGTTGAAGCGCGCGTCAGCACGCAGGATTACGGCAGTCATTCCCTACTACGGCTATGCGCGTCAGGACCGTAAGCCGGGTCCGCGCACGCCGATCTCGGCCAAGCTGGTCGCAAACCTGATCGAACGGGCTGGCGCTGACCGCGTTATGACGCTCGATCTGCACGCGGGCCAAATCCAGGGCTTCTTTGACATCCCGACGGACAACCTTTTCGCCGCGCCCGTCCTCGTCCGCGATATCCGCAATCATTTCCAGCTTGAAGACCTGTGCGTTGTCTCGCCAGACGTTGGCGGCGTCGTCCGCGCACGTGGTCTCGCAAAGCGCATCGGCGCACCCATCGCAATCTGCGACAAGCGCCGGGAGCGGCCCGGCGAAAGCGAAGTCATGAACGTGATCGGCGATGTCGAGGGCAAGCACTGCCTGCTCATCGACGACATCGTCGACAGTGGCGGCACGCTGGTGAACGCGGGCGAAGCGTTGCTCGCACAGGGTGCCCTCGACGTGAGCGCCTACATTACCCACGGTGTGCTCTCCGGCGGCGCGGTCTCGCGGATCCAGAACTCGTCGATGAAATCGCTGGTGCTCACGGATTCAATCGAGCCTACGGAAGCTGTCCGGACAGCCAAGAATATCCGCATCCTCTCAGTGGCAGACCTGATCGGTGAAGCAATCGATCGGACGAGCCGAGAAGCCAGCGTCTCAAGCCTGTTCTACTGAGGCGAGGGCGTCAGGCCTTGGGGCTTGCTGAGGCTTCGTAGCGGTTCGGCCGCGTGCAGACCTCGAGCGCCCTCGCGACTGGTTCTTCTGCAGCCGCGTAGCCCTCATGCGTGACGCGGTAGCGGGCGACCGCGTTATCGACAGTTGTATAGATGCGGTCTTGCACCGTCGGCCCGTTGAAGTGGACTGATCGACGAGCGGCTGCCAGATCGAGCACGGCTGCCGCCGGCGCGAACGACGCAGCCCCGATCCGACGGCCGACCTCTCGCGCGAGGCAGCCACAGCCCCTCACCTGCGAGACCGGCACCGGCTGGCCAGCCTTCATCACACGAAGCGTCTTGCGCAGACGCGTCTTCATCTCGAAGCACGCGTCGTAGAAGATCGCCTCCCGCTCGTTCAGACGGAATTCGGCAACCGCGTCGGCTTTCACTTCACCGCCGCCGGTGTGCATCATGATGACGACCATCACGAACAGCCCAAAGACGGCAGCGCCTATTTTGATCAACTCATCCATGCGGGCCCCTCACGCTTTGCCGCTAGCGCGCCCTTGCTTCGCGCTGCGCGTAGTTGCGCGGGTTTGCACAGAAGCGGATCGCACGTTCCACGGAGCCGAACTGTGCAGTCAGCTCACTCCGGGTGACATCGAAGCGGTCGGCTGAATTCTGCAGCGAGCTCTTCTCACCGCGCATGTTCGCGACCTTGCGAAACGACCGCGAGCGCGTTGCCGTCGTTGCGTCCAAGGCCGCCATCGCGGCGCGGTCCCGGCGCGGCTCGATGGCAGGCGTCAGGCGCTTGGCGATGCAGGCACAGCCGATGAACGGCCCAAGGCTCACAGCGACGCGCGAGCTGGTCACGTTCAGTTCGACGGCATGACGCTGAAACGAGGTGTGGCAGGCTTCGAGGACGTCGACCTGGCGCGCATCTAACTTGTACACTTCGACGGCGTGCGCTTTGCCGCGCGCGTTGCCGAGTTCACGGCCCGCGACAGCTGCGATCCCGACGGCGATCATCAGAAATACAAACAACGTCAGCGAACGGGTCACGGTTGCGCGTCCCAGAAACTCCAAACAGATGGCCCCGACAGTAGGCGGAAAGCTTTGCGAATTGGTTTGGAGCTTCCTGAAAATCCGGTTCGCGGACGTGCCAGCCTGGAGCAATCCCGCCCCTTTTCAGACGCGCGCTGACGCCTTATACGGGCGCATCTCATACAGTGTGAGACGGTCGCGGCACCCTTGGAGGCCGGGCCAACCGGGGCCTTCAGGTCCCCGATGTCATTTGGAGACAACAGATGGTTACGCAGATCGATGCCATCGCACGACCACGGGCCGGTAAGGGGGCCGCCCGCCAGGTTCGCCGCGAGGGCAATATCCCAGCCGTGATCTACGGCAACAACAAAGACCCGATCACGGTCGCGCTCAAATCGAATGAGCTGCGCAAGCTAATCTCAAAGGGACGCTTCTTCGCGTCCGTATTCGACGTGCAGGTCGACGGCAAAACCGAACGCGTCCTGCCCCGCGATGTCCAGTTCGACCCCGTGATGGACTATCCCATCCACGTCGACTTCCAACGGATCAACGACGACGGTCGCGTGCGCGTGTTCGTACCGGTCGCGTTCAAGAACCGCGAACGTTCGGTCGGCCTGAAGCGCGGCGGTGCACTCAACATCGTGCGCCACGAGGTCGAGGTTTTCTGCCCAGCCGACGGAATTCCACAGGAGTTCGAGATCGATCTGTCGAAGGTCGATATCGGGACCTCGATTCATATCTCGAGCGTCAACATGCCGGCCGACACGACGCCGACCATCTCGGACCGTGACTTCACGGTGGCGACGATTGTCGGCAAGGGCGCCAAGGCGCAGGCCGACGAGGATGCTGACGAAGCGGATGCAGCGGAAGCTGGCGAAGCGTCTGGCGAAGGCGGCGGCGATGAAAAGAAAGCCGACGACAAGAGCTAAGCGCTTCTGGACCACCGGAGCGGAACACTGCGATCGCGTTCTCAGATCGCGGGCCGCCCCGTCTGGTCCGATGGCTCGCTACCAGTCTCACGGCATTCGCTAGCTGACCAAGCGAGGCTTCACCCATGAAGCTCATCGTTGGGCTTGGAAATCCCGGCGCGAAATACGCGCGCAACCGCCATAACATCGGCTTCATGGCCCTTGACCGCATCGCGGAAGATTACGGC
Source organism: Pseudomonadota bacterium (assembly GCA_039816475.1). Taxonomy (GTDB): domain Bacteria; phylum Pseudomonadota; class Alphaproteobacteria; order Rhizobiales; family Hyphomicrobiaceae; genus JBCBWG01. Next base: position 13,864 of record JBCBXS010000023.1, read on the forward strand.
CTGCCGCCCTGGCGCAAGCGCTTCCGTGGTTTGGTGACCGACGGCTCGGTGGACGGCGAACGCGTGCTGCTGCTGAAGCCCGGCACGTATATGAACGCGTCCGGTGATGCGGTCCGGGAAGCCGCCAAGTTTCACAAACTGAAGGTCGGCGACGTCATCGTCCTGCACGATGAACTCGATCTGCCGCCCGGCAAGTTGCGGATCAAAACCGGCGGTGGCAACGCGGGCCACAACGGCTTGAAGTCGATCAGCGCGCAGCTCGGCAACGAGTACGTGCGCGTGCGTATCGGCATCGGCCATCCGGGCCACAAGGACAAGGTCGCCGGCTACGTGCTGCACGACTTCGCCAAAGCCGACGGTGATTGGATCGAGCAGCTTCTGGCTGCGATCGCGCGGCGCTGCGGGCATCTGGCCTCAGGCGACTGGGCGCGCTTCCAGTCCGACATCGCGATGGACCTCGGCGAGGCGCCGACCCAGACGCAGTCATCGGCGCGCGGGGGGAGCGCTGGCTCATCCCGAGCGGGGGGCCAGAAGCGTTTCGGCGCTGGTCCGAAGGCAAAGGGTGGCGCACCTTCTGCGAAATCGGGCGGGTCAGGCGCGCCAAGCCAACGCGCACTCGCGCGAGGCGCTGCCGGATCAGGGCGACGCAAGGGCGGATCGAAATCAAAGCCGCAACCGAGCACCACACCGGACGCCGAACAACAGGCGGTTGCTAAACCGTCGCCGACGACAGTCGCCGGCAAAGGCGGCGGGTCAACCGGTGCATTGGCTGATAAGCTGAAAGCGTGGCTGACCGGGCGATCCGACAAGGATAGCTAGACGCAGGTCGCCCAACAGCGGCGCATCGATCGGGCCTGAGCGCCAAACACGACTTCGCGGACGGAGCGGAAGATGGGTTTCAAGATGGGCATCGTCGGGCTGCCGAACGTCGGCAAGAGCACGCTGTTCAACGCCCTCACCGCGGCGGGCATCGCGAGCGAGAACTATCCGTTCTGCACGATCGAGCCGAACGTCGGCGAAGTCGGCGTCCCCGATCCGCGCCTGGACAAGCTCGCCGGCATCGCGAACTCGAAAGAGATTATTCCGACGCGGCTGACGTTCGTCGACATTGCGGGGCTGGTAAGTGGCGCCTCCAAGGGCGAAGGCCTCGGCAACAAATTCCTCGCACACATCCGCGAGGTCGACGCGATCGCCTACGTGCTGCGCTGCTTCGAGGACGAGGACATCACGCATGTCGACGGTCGCATTGATCCGCTCGCCGACGCTGAGACTGTCGAAACCGAACTGATGCTCGCCGATCTCGAAAGCCTCGAGAAACGTCACGTCACGCTGGAGAAGAAGGCGAAAGCGAAGGACAAGGAGGCGATCGCGACGCTTGTCCTCGTCGAACGCGCACTTGAGCAACTTCGCGACGGCAAGCCTGCGCGGCGGGCAGACATCACCGACGACGAGCGTGCGGCATGGCGAGAGTTGCAGCTCCTCACGTCGAAGCCCGTGCTCTACGTCTGCAATGTCGACGAAGAGTCGGCTGCGACCGGCAACGCGTTTTCCGAACATGTCGTCTCCCGCGCCAAAGACGAAGGCGCATCGGTGGTCGTGATCTCAGCCAAGATCGAAGCCGAGATCGCGAGCCTCGCAGCCAACGAACGCGCTGAGTACCTCGAGACGCTCGGTCTCGAAGAACCAGGCCTCAATCGGCTGATCCGCTCGGGTTATGAGCTGCTCGAACTCGTCACCTACTTCACCGTCGGGCCGAAAGAAGCCCGCGCCTGGACGATCACCGAAGGCACAAAGGCCCCGCAGGCAGCCGGCGTCATCCACACCGACTTCGAAAAAGGCTTCATCCGCGCCGAAGTGATCCACTATGCCGACTACGTCGAATACGGCTCGGAAGCCGGAGCCCGGGACAACGGCAAGCTCGGAATCGAAGGAAAGGAGTACGTGGTGCAGGACGGGGA
>JBCBXS010000240.1:0-4448 GCA_039816475.1 Pseudomonadota bacterium
GCGATCCACTCGCTGAGGGACTTGCTGCACTGGCCGCTCACTTCGGGCGGCCGATTTCCGTTGATGGGCTGAAAACCGGTTTGCCGCTGGTCGGTGGGCGATTGCCGGCGGAGCACGTGGAGATCGCAGCCGGGCGCCTCGGTCTGAAGGCCGAGTGGTGCACCCTCGATCTCAAGCGCGTTGCCGAGCATGACCTGCCGCTTCTGGTCGAAGGCCACGACGGCGCTTTCGAAATTCTGTGGTCTCTGGAACGGTCCGGCCGATCCGGCGGCTTTGCGACCCTCAGCCGTATCCAGGCGCCGGCCGAGCGCGTTGCACTGCCGCTCCCAGAGTTCAAGGCGTACGTCACGGGGCGCGCCCTGCAACTGCGGCCTGAGAGCGGGCTCGACGGCCGCGCAGACACCGCTATTACCGGGCGCGGCGATCACTGGTTCTTCAGCGCCTTCCGGGACTGCCGCCCGATCTACGCCCAGGCGATTGCAGCCACGCTCGCGCTGAATATCCTCGCGCTCGCCGTCCCGTTGTTTTCAATGAACGTGTACGACCGCGTCATCCCAAACGCTGCGGAAGAGACGCTCTGGGCGCTGGCGCTCGGCGTCGGTATCGCGATCCTGTTCGATTTCCTGATCCGCACGATCCGCGGCGTCTTCGTCGACCTCGCGAGCCAGCGGGCCGATGTCCGGCTCGCCAACGCGATCTACGGCCGCCTGATTGGTGCACGCCCGTCAAAGCAACCGCCATCGATCGGCGTACGCGCGAACACGATGCGCGAGTTCGAGACGCTCCGCGAGTTCTTCACGTCCGCGACGCTGACGGCGTTCGGCGATCTGCCGTTCGTCTTCCTGTTCGTCGGTGTGATGTACCTGATCGCAGGCAACATTGCGTTCGTCGTGCTCGCAGCGATCCCGGTGCTGCTGCTGATCGGCTGGATCACACAGCGGCGCCTGAACAGCCTCGTCCGAGAAGCCTTCCGCGAGGTCGCCCAGAAGAACGCAGTCGTCACCGAGAGCCTTATTGGCTTCGATGCGATCAAGGCGGCGTCTGCGGAAAGCTGGGCTGCGGGCAAGTGGGAGAAGGTGGCCGCCGCCCACATCCGGACCGGCCACCACATCAAGCTCGTCACTAACCTCGGCCTGCACGCCATCCAGGCGTGCCAGACGTCGGTGCAGGTCCTCGTCGTCGTGCTCGGCTTCTACGCGATCGCGGCTGGCGAGATGACGATGGGTGCGCTGATTGCAAGCTCGATCCTGTCGGGGCGCGCGATGCAACCGTTGTCGCAGGCAGCCACCTTGCTCGCACGCCTGAACAGCGCGCGCATGGCCTATCAGGCGATCGCAGCCATCGCGCAGGCGCCGCAGGACCGCACGCCCGGCGAGCCAGGTTTGTCGCGCGAAACGGTGGCGGGTGCGCTCCGCTTCGAAGACGTCGCGTTCCGTTTCGCAGACGATGCGCCACGCACGCTTGAGGGGCTCAACTTTGAGATTGCGCCCGGCGAGCGCGTGGCGCTTCTCGGGACGATCGGGTCTGGAAAGTCGACGATCCTGCGATTGGCGCAGGCGCACCTTGCGCCCGAAGCCGGGCGCGTGCTGCTCGACAACGTGGCCGTCAGTCAGTTCGATGCCGCCAACCTCCGCCGGCATGTCGGACTTCTTCTCCAGGGCGCCGATCTGTTCCACGGCACAATCCGTGAGAACATCGCGCTCGGGCGGCCCGACGTGACCGATGCTGATCTGTTGGTCGCCGCGCGGGCCGGCGGGTGTCTCGACTGGATCGTGCGGCTGCCGCGTGGCTTCGACACTGTCGTACTCGAGCGTGGGGCCGGGCTGTCGGGAGGGCAGCGCCAGTCCGTCGCGCTTGCCAGAACGCTGGTCGGCCTGCCGCCGGTACTCTTGCTCGATGAGCCGACGAGCGACATGGACACCGGCACTGAGCGCCGCGTTGTCGAGCGCCTTGCCAAACACCTGGACGGGCGCACGCTGGTGGCGGTGACCCATCGTCCGGCGATGCTCGACATCGTGGATCGCCTGATCGTTATCGATGGCGGCAAGGCACGCCTCGATGGGCCCAAGGCCGATGTAATCGCAGCGCTCGCGGAGGCACGTGCGACCGCCGATGAGACGCAGGCCCCGCGGAGCGGGGCAGCATGAGCGCAGAGACGCAAAGACCGCCAAAGCGACCGCCAGGAGCACCGACCGCCGTCAGCGCTGATCTCCTGCGCCCCGTGCCGCGCTACCTGAACGCGCTGATGCTTGTCATGATCATGTGCGTCGCCGCATTCGTTGCCTGGTCGATGTTCGCCGATCTCGATGAGACGACGAAGGGGCAGGGCCGGGTGATCCCGGCGCGCAAGCTGCAGGTCGTCCAGAACCTCGAAGGTGGCATCGTCCGCGAAATTCACGTCCGCGAAGGTATGACGGTGGCGCGCGGCGAAGTGCTGCTCCGGATCGACCCGACGCAGGCGCGCTCACGCGTTAACGAAGCCGGCGAACGGATCGTGGGGCTCCGCGCATTGGTCCAGCGGCTCCAGGCGGAGATGAGCGGTAAGGAGCTCACGTTTTCGCCTGAGCTTGTGGAAAGCAATCCGACGCTGATCGCGCATCAGCGTGCGCTCTTTGAAGCGCGGCAGCGCGAATACCGCGCGGCGATCTCAAGCCTGAAATCGCAGCAGCGCCAGCGCGCGCAGGAGATTGTGGAGCTGCGCGCAAAGATCGGAACGCTCAAGCGTGGGCTTTCGCTGGCCGAACAACAGCTCGCAATCATAAGGCCGCTTGCGCGCGATCGTGCAGCCTCTAAGGCCGAGCTTCTGAACGCCGAGACCAAGGTTAACGAAACGCGCGGCGCACTGGAAGCCGCCGAACTCGCCGTGCCGCGGGTTGAATCGCAACTTGCAGAGGCGCGCGACCGCGAAGCGGAGAAGGCTGCAAACTTCCGCGCCGACGCCTTGCGGAAGCTCGCTGAAGCCCGCGTTGAACTCGCAGCACTTGAACAGGCCAACACCGGCTCGACGGACAAGCTCGTGCGAACGGTTGTGCGCGCGCCGACGAGCGGGATCGTAAAGACACTTGCCGTCACGACGGTCGGCCAGGTGGTGCAGCCCGGCAAGAACCTCGTTGAGATCGTGCCTCTCGATGACACGCTGCTCGTCGAAGCGCGCATCCGGCCGCAGGACATCGCGTTCTTGAGGCCCGGTCAGCCGGCGGTCGTCAAGCTGACCGCGTATGACTTTTCGCTCTACGGCGGGCTCAACGGGCAGGTCGAGACCATCGGGGCCGACAGCATCACAACTGAGAAGGGCGAGACGTTCTACGTCATCAAGGTTCGGACGGAGAGCAGCCAGCTGAAGCGCGGCGCCGACGTTTTCCGGATCATCCCGGGGATGGTTGCCGAGGTCGATATTCTGACCGGCAAGAAGTCCGTTTTCGCCTATCTCACCAAGCCGCTGACGCGCATGCGCCACGTTGCCTTGACGGAGCGGTAAGCGAAGCTACTCGGCCGCCGCACTCTGGGCCGGCTCCTCGCGCAGAGCATCGGAGATCGCAATCGCGCTCATGTTGAGAAGGCCGCGCACGGACGTCGATGGCGTCACGATGTGCACCGGCCTATTCGCGCCCAGAAGGATCGGCCCAAGTGCCGTCGTGCGGGACGCGGCGCGCAGGAGGTTGAACGCTATGTTGGCGGAATCGAGCGTCGGCATGATCAGCAAATTGGCCGACCCCTTCAGGCGCGAGTTCGGGAACACTTCTTCTCGCACGAACGGGCGGATGGCGGCGTCGGCATGCATCTCGCCCTCGACTTCAAGGTCGGGCGCGCACTTGTGAATGAGGGCCAGCGCGTCGCGCATCTTGATCGCGGTGTCGGTATTCTCGGTGCCGAAGTTCGAATGTGAGACCAGTGCGATCTTGGGCTCGATCCCGAAGCGGCGCAGCTCCCGGGCGGCCATCAGTGTGATGTCGCAGAGCTTTTCGGCTGACGGTTCGACGCTCACGTAGGTGTCGGCGATGAACAGCGGGCCTGAATCGAGGATCAATCCGGAGAGCGTCGCGAAACCACGCACATCCGGCCCCTTGCCGACGACCTGGTTCACGTGCCGCAACTGCGTGTGATAGCGCCCGACCGCGCCGCAGATCATCGCGTCCGCGTCGCCACGCCTCAGCAGCAGCCCGGCAATGACGGTCGACCCGGCTCTTACGACGCGCCGTGCGTGCGAGGGGCTGACGCCTTTTCGCTCAACGAGGCGATGATACTCATCGCAGAACTGCGGAATGCGGCTGTCTTCATCCTGATCGCAGACCTCGTAGTCCTGCTCTTCCTTCATGCGGAGGCCGAGGTGCGTGATCATGCGCTTGATGACGCGGCGGCGGCCAACGAGGATTGGGAAGCCCAGCCGCTCGTTGACGACGAGTTGGGCTGCCTGCAGCACATAAGGGTGCTCGCCTTCCGCATAGACA
>JBCBXS010000241.1:0-4433 GCA_039816475.1 Pseudomonadota bacterium
GCGTGGGCATCGCGCGCAGGCCCGATTGAGTTTCGCACCGAGCGGAGACACCCACATGTCGAGCCAAGCTCCGACGACACCAAGCTCCGCTGCGAGCGCCAAGCCAAAGCGACGCCTGACCGCTGTCGATATCGGCGCGCGGAAGGGCGGTGCCCCGATCGTGTCGCTGACCTCCTATCACGCGCATACCGCTGCGATCGCAGACGACCACTGCGATTTCCTGCTCGTCGGCGACTCGCTCGGCATGGTGATGCACGGGCTTGAGACCACAGTCGGCGTGACGCTCGAGATGATGGCGCTGCACGGACGCGCCGTCGTGCGCGGCTCGCAGCAGGCGCTCATTGTGGTCGACATGCCGTTCGGGACCTACGAGGGCAGCCCTGAGCAGGCGCATCGTAACGCCGTCCGCCTGATGCAGGAGACCGGGTGCGGGGCCGTGAAGCTCGAGGGCGGCACCCACATGGCCGAGACGATCGCGTTCCTCGTGGCGCGCGGCATTCCGGTGATGGGGCATGTCGGGCTGACCCCACAGGCCATCAACACGCTTGGCGGCTTCAAGACCCAGGGGCGCACGAGGGATGCATGGGCGCCGATCAAGGCTGACGCGAAAGCTGTCTCAGAGGCTGGTGCGTTTGCGATTGTCCTCGAGGCAATGGCCGAGCCGCTCGCCCGCGAAATCACCGAGGACGTCGCCGCGCCCACGATCGGCATCGGCGCGTCGGCGGCCTGTGACGGCCAGATCCTCGTCATGGAGGACATGCTCGGCCTGACACCGCGGGTGCCAAAGTTCGTGCGCGCCTTTGGCGAGGTCGGCCCCGCGATCGAACGCGCGATCGCGGACTACGCAACCGCCGTCCGCGAGCGCAGCTTCCCGGAAGCCGCCGAAACCTACGATGTGAAAGACTGAGGCGAGATGGTGGGCGGTACTGGGATTGAACCAGTGACCCTTCGCGTGTGAAGCGAATGCTCTACCGCTGAGCTAACCGCCCATGGCGTTTTGCGTGGTCTAAGACCACCACATCGCCGAGCGCGGATAGAGCCGCTCGCAGCCTTCGAAGTCAAGCGTCTGAGCCCCGGCAGGCCCGCCGTACGAGCCGGTGCCGGGACGGTTAGATCCCGGCACCGCGGTCAGGCTAACTCAACTTGGAACGCAAACGGATGGTGTGTGTGGAGAGAACACAGACCGGGTGCTTGACGTCAGCGGCCGGACAGCAGGTTGAAGCGATAGGCAGCGACCACGCGGCCGGCATGGATCGACGGCTCCAGATCGACGGTCGCAAATCCGGCGTCGAGGACTTCCTCGGAGTCAAATTGAGTGTAGCGGTACTCGGCCTTGATCGAGAAGTTCTCGTTGAACTTCGCCTCGATGCCCGTCAGCAGCGAATACCCACTGAATTCGCCGAGATCGGTTCCAATCGCATCAGCGCTGATCTCGCTGTACCCCGCGCCAACGTAGAACAGCGTCGAGGGTGAGACGAAGTAGCCAACGCGTCCGCCGATCGTCCACATATCCTCGAACTCAAGGCTCTCTGATAGGGAAGCACCGCCACCAATGTTGATGTTGATATCCAGATCAGTGGAGTAATCGACAACGTCATAATCGAAGAACGCACCGACTACGAAACGGGACGAGACCTGATAATCGGCGCCGACCTGAAACGTGAAGAAGCCGCCTTCACCGCCGAGCCCGTCCAGCGACGCGTTGGCAAAGGCACCAAGCTCTCCGCTGATCTCAGTATTTGCACTCCCAAAGCCGCCGCCGACGCCGAAATAAAGCGACGTCCAAGAAATGGGTTTGGCGGTTGGGACGTACTCGTCTTTCATAGAGCCGCCTAAATCAGCGGCAGCTGCCGGTGTCGTTGCTAACGCGAACAGGGCGATCGCAGCAGCAGTCTTAAATGACAGTCTCATTTCTGCACCCGAGTGAGTTAACGCCCGACCGTCAGTGGCCTGGGCGCGTTTCAACTAGGGTTTGCGGTTTTGACGAGCAATTTGAAAAGGACTGCGAAAACGCCGCGAATTGGGCTTGTTGTGTGCTCAACACCCGCTCAAGGATTTTCGGCAAGAAGATATATGCAGACACATCCTATCGAATTTTTGCATCGGAATATCAGTTCCCAGAACGGAAGTTTTGAGACGAGGTAGTCTAAGCTTTGCAGCATTGGATCAGTATTGGGAGCATTTCGCTTCGTGCCCGAATGGAAGGATCTGACCCCCTTCCAACGCGCATGCAGAGTTTTTGCCCGCTCAATCGATCGTTATCGAGCGGCGCTGAGACGTACCTCGCACCAGCAAGACATCCGGTGGCGGTTCAGACGGCTCAAGCTCTGACCCGTCGGGATACGCGCTCTGTTACTTCGCGAGTTCGAAGCTTTCGGCCATTTTGCGGAACAGCGGCATAAACGTGCCGGCTTTGGTCTCCGGCGTCGTCCCTATGAAGCGGTAATACCCGCCGCGCTCCGGGAAGATCATCGTATGGAAGAGCTGGACGCGATCGCCGGTCGCCGTGCTTGTCGCGGTGCCTGTGTGGATATGAGCGTCCATGCCGGCGATCTGAATTTTGACGCCATCGGCAAGGGCCTTGTCCTTGTAGCCACGAAGCGCATCGAACTGGCCTGCCGCAAACAGCGACGGGCTCGGCACCTTCAGATCATTCAGCGCGTGGACGGCAATGAACGTCGGTGCGCTCTTCTTGATCCGTTCGCGCGGAAGCGATCCGCTTTCGTTATAGATCTGCCCGGCGCCCATCAGGCTGCCCGCAAACTTCAGCGGGCCGGTTTCGCTAAACGAGTAAAGCGGCTTCGGCGGCGGCGAACGCTGGCCGAGGCTCACGCCTTCAAAAGCGGCGAGGATTTGCGCCTTGTCGACGCCGGCAGTGGCACCGTCGCTGCGCGGCAGGTTGGCCGTCACGAGCGCCGTGCCCTGGCTGTCGCCGATAAGCAGGATAAGCTTGTCGAATGTGCCCGCAATGGTCCGCTGCTCGCCCTGCAGCGCGGTGTACTTCCCCTCGCGAGAGAGTGTCAGGCTTTCAGCGCCCGTGATGCCGCGCCGCTCGAGTGCATTGGCATTCATGGCGCGGGCCATCTTCTCGTAGGCCGCGGCTGGGACTTCGAGGATGACGACGGAGGCGCCGCTCGGATGCTCGAAGCCTTTGAAGCGGGTGGCTGTCTTGAAGCCTGCGGGTAGGTCGATGACCACGCGGCTGTCGGGCGCCTGCACCGCCTTTGCGTTGACTGTCGGGATTGGCCCGGCGGCGAACGCAAAGGCTGCGAACAGCGCGAACGCAATGACGCGGACGCTCAATTTCGATCGGGCGGATGAGGAGAGGATCGTGCGGGACATGGACGGAGACTTTAACTGAGAACGGAACTGAGAAGTGCGATCCGCGGCTGGATCGGCGGATGACGAAAGAGAGGCAATCAGGCCGACCGGGCCTCAGTGAGGCAGCCGGCAGCACTGGTATCGGCATCGCGCGCGACCGCATTATGTGCCGGCCGGGACAATCGGGAACCGGCCTTTGATCGGATAGCTCGGATCAGATGCCCCGTGCGCGGAAGAGTGGCCGACCGGGACGAGATCATCTGCCATCGCCTCGTCTGCAGCAGACCAGGCGCGCGCCCAATACCCGAGATAACTCTGCCACTGCTCGAACGTCCGCGGGCCCGCGATCACGCTTGTGACCGCATCGTTGTTGAGGACCCAGCGCGTTGCGAAGTGGGGCAGGGTCGTCCCGGCAGCCGCGCAGTGCTGCTTCAGGCGTTCGGCGATCGCGAGGCTCTCCGGTCGCCATTCGGCTTCCATCAGGCGCTTGTCGCCGCGGGCTGCGCGCGTGCCGTCCGGCGGGGCGGCAGAGGCGCTGTACTTGCCGCTGAGGATACCGCGCGCCAGCGGGCTGTAGGTTGCGATACCGAGCCCGAAGTGCCTCGCGGCCGGAATGACTTCGACCTCCGGCTGCCGGTTCATCAGGTTGTAATAGGGCTGCAGCGCGATCGGTTGCGGCACGCCCAAGGCGCGGCACCGGTGGACGATGTCTGCGATCTGCCAGGCCCGCACGTTTGAGAGCGCCCAATATCGGATGCGTCCGAGCCGGATCAGGTCGCCGAACGCGGCAATGGTCTCATCCAGATCCGCGATCGGGTCGGTCCGGTGGACGTAAAGGAGGTCCACGTGATCGAGGCCCAGACGATTGAGGCTTGCTTCCGATGCCGCGAAAATCCAGCGCCGACTGAGGCCGCCGGTGTTTGGCGGGGCCCCGGCGTGGCGATAGGCGTTACCGAGTTTGGTTGCGACGACCCAATGCGCACGCGTCTCTGAAATCGCGCGGCCGGTGATCTCTTCCGAACGTCCGCCAGCGTAGACGTCGGCTGTGTCGATGAAGTTCACGCCGGCCTCTGCGGCATGATCGATAATCCGGCGCGCCTCGGCTTCCTCGG
>JBCBXS010000242.1:0-4421 GCA_039816475.1 Pseudomonadota bacterium
GTGACGGCGCCGCCCGCCGGCATCGTCATCAGCAGCGGAACCCAGGCGCCACTCGCCGCAACCGATCCAGCCATGCCTCAATCGCCAGCCGCCGAAGGCGAACGCACCGAAGCGCCGTCTGACGGCTCGGAAGCCTCGGCTGCACAGTCAGCGGGGCAGAGCCAACCGCCGGCGGCAGACGCGCGTCCAGCTGGCGGGCGGAGGGCGCGGGGCTTCGATGCAACAATCGTCTCGGCACTCCCCGCCTTGCAGTCCCATCTCATGCAGACCACTGACGCAGGTCCCTCCGGATTGAAGGGTGCACTGGAGATCCAACTGACGATTGGAAGCAACGGCGCACCAGAAAACGTGGTGATTGTCCGCTCCAGCGGCACGCCAGAGCTTGATCGTGTCGCCCTTCGCGATGTTCGCTCGTTCCGCTTCCCGGCGCCGCCGCGGAGCCTGTCTGCAACGCGCCGCACGTACCGCCTGCCGCTCAGATATCAGTAACGCTAACGCGTGTTTGGCAGGCCCTGTGCAAACAGCCGTTGAGGCGAATCGCTTAAAGATCGGGGCCATGGCGACATCTGCTGCCGACCTGCCGCCGCTGAGTTCACCGCTCAGCGCGCTGAAGCCGCACTACGATGTGATCATCGTGGGATCGGGATACGGCGGGGCTGTCTCGGCCGCCCGCCTCGCCGCGCGCGGCCTGCGCGTTGCCGTGCTCGAGCGTGGCCGCGAGGTCAGGACGGGCGAGTTCGCAACACGCTTCCCGGACATGCGCCGTGAACTCCGTATTCGCGGTGAGAAGCTTTCCACCGGTGCCGCCGACGGGATTTACGACGTCAGGCTCGGCCGTGACATGCACGTCCTCGTTGGCAATGGCCTCGGCGGCGGATCGCTCGTCAACGCTGGCGTGACGCTCAGGCCGGATGCGCGCGTATTCGACGATGAGATCTGGCCGGGCCAGATCCGTCAGGATCCGACGCTCGATGAGGGCTATCGCCGCGCAGCGGCCATGCTGCGTCCGGCGCGCGACCCGGAGGCTCAGACCCACGCGAAGTTTCAAGCCCTCGCGCGAGCATCGAAGGGGGTCGGGCAACCGCCCATCGCGCCGACGGTTGCCGTCAGCTTTGAAGAAACAGTCAATCCTGCCGGGATCACACAACCGGCCTGCACGCGCTGCGGCGATTGCTGCGGCGGCTGCAACGTCGGGGCGAAAAACACGGTTGCGCTGACGTATCTGCCCATGGCCGTCAGCGCTGGCGCTGAGTGCTTTACCGGACTGACTGTCCAGCGCGTTGCGAAGGGCGATGCAGCGTCGAACCGGCGGTGGCGCATCTATATCGAACCGACGAGCGGCCCGCGCCACTGCGATGCGCAACTGCCCGCGAGCCTGACGGCCACCCACGTGATCCTGGCGGCAGGTTCGCTTGGCTCCACTGAAATTCTGTTGCGGTCGCGCGAAGCTGGCCTCGCAGTCTCAGACCAACTCGGCCATCGCTTCTCGGCGAACGGCGACATCATCGCGTTCGGTTATGGCGCTGAGCGTGCGGTGAACGGCATCGGCGTCGGCCATCCAATCAAGGACGGCCTTGGGCCCGTCGGCGCAAGCGTGAGCGGCCAGATCGAGATCGATGATCCGAACTGTCTGGAGAACGAACTCCGCATTCAGGAAGGCGCCCTGCCGTCAGCAATGGCGCCGATCCTGCCCGTCATGTTCATGCCGAACGGGCGCCTGCTCGGCGCGTTCCAGGCCCTCGTCAACGGCGTCTACAAAGGCCCGCTGAAGGGGCTGCAAACATTCTTCGCGGTCAGCCACGATACCGCATCAGGCGTGCTCGAACTTGAGAACGGGGCATTGCGCATCCGCTGGCCAAACGCCGTTGATGAGCCGGTCTACAAACGCCTCGACGATCACCTTCGCGCGATCACGGCCGAACTCGGCGCTGACTACATCAAGAACCCGCTTTCGGGGACAGTGATGGGTCAACAGCCAGCGACGGCGCATCCGCTAGGTGGCAACCCGATGGGCGCGGATCGCACCACTGGCGTCGTCAATCATCGTGGCGAAGTGTTCGATGACGGCGGCCCTTCGTCAGTCGCCGTCCATGACGGCCTGCGCGTGATCGACGGATCGATCATCCCGCGCTCCCTCGGGGTGAACCCGCTCTACACCATCACGGCGCTATCGGAGCGCGCGATGATGCATTGGGACGAGTAGCCTGACCCCGCGCCAGCTCAGGCGGCGGCAGCATCCTTTTCGACAGCCTCGCGCAGCAGTCGCGCATTTCGCGAGTTCGCCTTGAACCCGATGTCGAAGACGTCGCCAAGGAGCGGGATCGAGCCGATCACCCAGTCGATCCCGACGTTTGCCAGCATCGACATGAGTGTGTAGGTCGGAACATCGAGCTTCCGCGCCTTGTTGACGATCCAGAGCGACGGCAACAGCGTCGCCGTATCTCCAACGCCCGGGACCAAGCCGACGACACTGTCGAGGCCCAACGTCACGTTGGTGCCGGGGATCTTGACCATGTTGTCCATGGCAGCCGCGAGCCGCTCAACACGTTCAACCTGAGATGCGCGATACTCACGCGCACGACGTAGGTCAGGTTGCTCAGGGCGAAGCCGTGGCGCATCACCCGTCGTCGCAGCAGCATGGGCGCTCTGCTCTGTGACCGGTTGAAACGCCATTACGCGGCACTCCGCGACCGGCCGATGTACCAGACGGCGTGGACGACACCCGGCAGGTAGCCAAGCAGCGTCAGGATGATGTTGATCCAGAAGTGCTTTCCGAGACCCGTGGTGAAGAACATCGCAACCGGCGGGACAAACAGGGCAACAATAATGAGGATGAGTTCCATATCGGATCTCCGCTCGTGATCTTGATTTGCAAGGTCAATGACGGCCGGTCTCGCACGGTTCCAAGCAACGCATCGCGACAGTTTCGCGGCTGCACGATCTGGACGCTGACGACAGCCGCGCGGTAACTGAACCTCGCGATGACCATCTTGCCGTATCTGCCTCAGGCGCTCGCACTGACGGCGGCCTTCCTGTTTGCGACCAGCAATCACTTCCAGAGCGTCGGGCTACCGGGCGCCGACAAGCAATCGGCGTTGCTGGTCAACATCTCAACCGGCGCGCTCGTCTATCTGATCTTTGCGCCGCTCTACCTCGAATGGTCGTACTTCGAGACCCGCGCCGCGCTCCTGTTCGCGCTCGTCGGCGTGTTTCGTCCGCCGCTCTCGATGACGTTCTCCTATCTCGCGATTGTCCGGATGGGCCCGACGCTTGCGAGCGCGTTTGCGGCAACCGTGCCGATGTTCTCGGCGGCCTTCGCGATCGTGCTGCTCGGCGAGACGATGACGACGCCCGTTGCGATTGGGACGGCGTTAATTGTCGCCGGCGCGGTCGTGGCGGCACTGAAGCCGGCGAGCCTGAAACGCGACTGGCCCATCTGGGCGATCGGCCTGCCACTCACGACGGCTGCGATCCGGGCGGGCGCCCACGCTGTCACGAAGCTCGGGCTTGAGGAACTGCCAGATGCGATCTTCGCGTCGATGGTCGGTTACACGGTCGGCGCGCTCATCATCGGTGCGCTCTTCGCGATCCGCCGCCATCGGTTTTCAGGATCGGTCCGGTCGCTACGGTGGTTTGCAGCGGCGGGTGTCACATCGAGCGTCGGCATCTTCTGCCTCAACACCGCGCTGAAACACGGGACGGTTCTCACCGTCGCGCCGATGGTCGCCGTTGCGCCTGTCTTCGCGCTGCTGCTCTCTCTCTTCGTTTTCAAGAAGGAGACGATCACGTTGCGCACGGCCGGCGCGATCGCGCTTGTTGTCCCCGGCGTTGTCCTGCTGATCCTGCGCTGAGGTTTGCGATTACTTGGCCGTCGGTTGTTTGGGCAGGCGCGCGAACAGGATAAGTGGCACCATCGCGGCTGCAACCCACGTGAACATGACGAACGCGTTGTTGTAGCCGATGAGCGTTGCTTGTCGTGTGATCTCTCGACCGAAGCGTGCCATCGACTGAGCCGTCTCAATCGACCATCCGCCGCTCGCCCAAGGCAGTTCAAACGCGCGATTGAACGGCGACACGTTCTCAGTCAGTCGCGCGTAGTTGGCGCCCGTCGATCTGATGATTTCTGCGACAGCGACCGAGATAAACAGCGACGATCCGAAGTTGCGGAGCAGGTGGAACATCGACATCGCCTCTGCGCGGTACTGCGCGTCGAGCGTCCAGAACGTCACAACCGTCATCGGCACCCAGCAGAGGCCAACGGAAAAGCCCTGCAGCACCATCGTCAGTGCGAGGTTGTCCTGGTTGATGTCGTTTGAGAACCCGATCAGGAAATACCCGGACAGCGCCTGCAGGACGCACGCGACGAACATAACAACGCGGGGATCGAAGCGGCCCGTCACCATCGCCGCGAAGAACCCAAG
>JBCBXS010000243.1:0-4408 GCA_039816475.1 Pseudomonadota bacterium
AACGCTCGCCGGTGCTGATCTCGCGCACTGCCTTGCGGCGCTCACCCGCTTCGACGATGTCGTCGTGGTCGATTCCAGTAGCACCGACGACACGCGGGCCATCGCCGAGCGCTTTGGA
The DNA here is from genome assembly GCA_039816475.1 of Pseudomonadota bacterium. Taxonomy (GTDB): domain Bacteria; phylum Pseudomonadota; class Alphaproteobacteria; order Rhizobiales; family Hyphomicrobiaceae; genus JBCBWG01. The sequence goes on from JBCBXS010000243.1 coordinate 119, forward strand.
GCGCGACTGATCACGTTTCGATGGAACGGTCGATATCCGAAGAAGCGGAACTGGACGCTCGCCAATCAATCGCTCGCCCATCCGTGGGTGCTGTTTCTCGACGCCGACGAGGTCGTCGATGAACGCTTTGTTGAAGAGGCAGCGGCCGCCGTCACGGGCGGGGACGCCGACGGCTATTGGCTCAGCTACACAAACCACTTCAACGGGCGGCCGCTGCGCTTCGGTGTGCCGCAGCGCAAGCTCGCGCTGTTCCGCGTCTCCCGCGGTGCTTACGAGCGGATCGACGAGCAGCGCTGGTCGGCGCTCGATATGGAGGTCCACGAGCATCCGATCATAGACGGACCCGTTGGCGCGCTCACCACGCCGATTGCGCATCGTGACCGCTCGGGCCTTGTAGAGTTTCTCAAGCGTCATGTCTCGTACGCCGAGTGGGAGGCGGCGCGGTGGTGCGCGCTCCATTCAAGCGGTTCATCGAGCAACGCGCGGGCGCAGCAAACAGGTCGCCAGGCGTTTAAGTACCGACACCTGCACCGCTGGTGGCTGGCACCGGCTTACTTCCTGTATGCGACGGTTCTGCGCCTCGGCATCCTCGACGGAGCGCCAGGTCTCCTCTACGCCGGCTACAAGGCCTGGTACTTCGCAACCGTACGCCAGCTGATCCGCGAACGATGGCGCGCCGAGGCCGAGACGCGCGCCGCCGAAGGTGCGCGCGCATCCGCTCAGACGGCGGGGATGGACACCATCAATGCCTGATCGGCCGCCGATACGCCCGAAAAGGGTTCGGGGCTGCCATGGTTGTTGACCGGCTGATCCACATCGAGCAGCAGCGCACCGCCGGACTTCAGAACGCCGATGCCGCAACGCAGGATCTGGCCTTGGCGCAGCGTCAGGCTGCCGCCGCTCAGCAGCACGCCGCGCTGACCATTCGCGAAGTGAAAGTCAGTGACGTCCGCGGAATTACCGTCGACGCGCAGGCAGTCGCCCGGCCCTCGCGCGCGAAGGCCATCGACACTCGCGACGCAATTGAGCCGCAACGGGCCGCGGTGGTCAGTGACCTCGGCTGCGATCCGGTGTCCGTGACTGTTCGATGCGATGTGTGTCAGGTCGCTGACGCAGCCGTGCACCGAAACACGCGTATCCGCATCGACGCCGTCGAGCAGTACAAGAATGTCGACATCAGCGTTGCCAGTCGCGCGCGCGCCGCGCAACTCGAAGGTCCCCGGGCCGATTGCGACGAATCCCTGCTTGAAGTTGCCCTCGAACTGCTCGCCGAACGAGCGGACAACGCCGCCGACGCCGTGCGGGGCAAGTCCGTCCCCGCGGTTGCCGCGATAAATGCCGCCGAAGCCGGTCACGCGAACAGCGCCGTTGGTGTTGAGCCCGTCGTCGCCGGCGTCTTCGAAGATGCAATCGTGGTGCATCCACGAGGCGCCGTCGTCGCCCGAGAGATCAACCGCGTCGCTCGTCCCCGACGAAGCAAACCGGCAGCCGCGGGCCGTGACGTGGCTGCGATTGACGACGACCGTCTTCTGACGCGCGAAGGCGATGTCGAGGCCGTCGAGCGAGACGGTGTCGGCGTTGTTGAAGGTCACGGCGATATCGACGGCCGGCACCTCGAACGTCTTGCCGGCAAGCGTGTCGCCGGTCGGGCGCATGTAGAGCCCCTGGCCCTCGGTACCGTTCCCGAACCACCAGGCGCCCGCATTCGCGCGGACGTCGGCTTCGCTTGCTGCCATGTCCTTGCGCCCGCTCGCGTGCGTCACCCCCATGCGCGAGATGTCGCCTGCGCCATCGACCTCCCAGAGGCCGCCGGGGTGTGTCGTCATCGCGGCGAACTTGACCTTCGCGTCGGCGGACGTGGCCGACCAGTCGGCGGCCCCAAGCGCCTGCGAGGCGCGGAGCTGCGCCCGCGAAGCCGTGTCGCCGGTCTCGGCGTAGCTCGCGAGCGCGACGCCGGATGTGAACGTCAACGGTGCCGCGATACGATGGATGCCGTTGCGGCGGAGCAGAATACGCGAGGCACCCACTGCGACTGCCTCGGCAATGTCAGTCAGGGGCGCGGCGCGCGAGCCGTTGCCGCCGGCCTGAGCGCCCGGATCGACATAGGCGGTCGCGACGCCGGCTTCTTTGAGCGCAGACGTGACGACGCCCGGCAGCGTGATCATGCCGGGCAGGCCGTCGACGTTGCGGCCGAGCCATGGGCTGGTGATGGTCAGTTCGCCGGCGGGAATGCCCGTCAGCGATCGGTTGTCGACGCGCAGAATGAAATGGGCCGGCGACGCGCCTGCCGCCGCCGCCGCGCTGCCTCTGACGACGTACCACCCGCTGCCGACGTAGCTGCCAATCAACGGCGTCCCGCCGCCACCGCTGACGCCCGTGTGAGGGGTCAGACGGACTTCCTTGAAAGGCCGGCTCGCGCGCATCAGCAGAAGCACTTCGTCCGTGCCGGCGTAGTGGCCTTCGACAGGGAGTACGATGTCGGTGATGCCGCCGTGCGGCTGCGTAATCGTCCGGCCGACGACCGAGCCGCCGGGTGCCACGATGGTCGAGACGCTGTCGACCGCGAACAGATCAACAGCCGCATTGGACTGGTCGAGCAACAGCGCGTCGATCGCGAGCAGCGTTGCATCGCGCACCGGTTGCATCGGATCGCCACGACCAACGCCCGGTGGCGTGAAAACGACCTGGGCTGCGGTCCCGAAATTCTTGAGCCGCACGCGGTAGCCGGTGCACTGCGCCGACGGGTTGAGGGCGACGGCCTGAAGGCGCCGTCCATTGGCTGTGAGATCGACACGGGTGCCGCTCTGCAGCGACGTGCCTGCAAGTTCCTCGATATAGGCTTCGGAGAACGCCCCCGCGTCGATGCGGAGATCGATGAAAACGTCCGTTGCAACCCGCTCTTCGGCCGACAGCTGGATGTTGAAATAGCAGTCACCGCCGATGGGCGAGGTCAGGCGGAAATCATCGTTGAACGTGACGCCGTTCGCGTAATCGATCGCGCCGGCGCGTCGCGGCATCCGGCCAACCTCGCGGTCGAAGGCGGCTCCGGCGCCACCGCCGCTCCCGCCGCCCGTGACAATCTCGGACCAGACCGCCTCGTAGTCATTGCCCGAGCTCTTGACGAGCGCCTGACCCGCAGCGCCGCCCGGCGGAAGCCCTGCGATATCACCGCCGCCGTTCGCGCCGCTGCTGCCGCCCGAGCCGAGGTCGGTATTTGGAAACGTGACAGACCCATCGTCCTTGTCGATCACGATCGCCTCGTGGAGCGTCGTGCCGTCCGGGGAGACCTTGAACGAGAAGTCATCGTTGCCGGCGAGCCCGATTTCGGCCCGGCCGTTCCAGTTGGTCTGGAACAGCATCGACGCGGTGTCGCCGACTGCCGCCTTGTTAAGCTTGAGCTGATGCCCGCCGCCAGCATGATTGAGCAGCGTCGCGTCGCTCGACACGGCAAGCCGGTTGGTCTCGTCGGCAGTTGCATTGATGCCGAGTTTCTCAACCGTTTCGCCGCCACCCGTCGTCACCGCGCGCGGGCTGCTGTCCTCGATGACGAGAAGCGTCGCAGCACCGCCATCCCAGATCAGCCAGCCGTTGTTCGGGGCGATGAACGACCAGCCACCGTCCTGGTACGCGGCGATCCGACCCGCCTGCCCGGCCCACGCGCCCGTCGGCGCAATGCCGACCAACCAGCGTTGCCCGTCCTGCGGCGTTGGCGGCGGATCGTTGACGTCGGAGGCGACGACCGCGAGCTGCACGACCGCATCGAGCCGACGGATCGCCTCGTTGTGCGTGACGTGTTTCTGGGCCTGCGCCGCAGCGATGTAGGGCAGCGCCAGGTTCGGTGTCTCATCCATCGCGGCGTCCTCGTTTCAGTGGCCTGAGAACGATAGGAGTGAAGTGACGTGCGGGGATGGAGCAGCGACAGGGTTAACGGGCCAAGCCGCAGCCGCGCGCATGCGAAGCCGCGGGTGACGTTTGTCAATCGCTTCTACGCGCCGAGCGAAACGGCAACCGCGATGATGCTGACGGGCGTCGCTGAGCGTCTCGCGCGCGCGGGGTTTGACGTGACGGTCATCACGTCGCGGCAGTCTCAGTCACGGCGCGAGGCGCGCGCGGGCGTCCGCGTCCACCGGGTTGCAACCACACGCTTGAGCCATCTCGGGCTGTGGGGCCGCCTTGTCGACTACGCAGCGTTTGCGATGGCCGCGGCTTGGGCCGTTCTCTGGCAAACGCGCGCGGGTGATGTCGTCGTCTCGAAAACCGACCCTCCACTGATCGGGCTGGTCATCGGAC
>JBCBXS010000244.1:0-4392 GCA_039816475.1 Pseudomonadota bacterium
TTCGCGGATCGAGCCCGTCCTCGGTCACTGCCTTGATCTGCGCTTCGACATCGTACCAAGCCGAGCCGAGGCGGAGCATGGCGCGCATGCCCTGACGGACCCGCGCTGTCGCGTCCTCGCGGCGCGTGCCTTCGTGGTCGTCAGCCGGTCCGCCAGCGACGTAGCCGTGAAATGGATGACCAAGATCGGGCGATGCGTAATGCCCGCCGACGGTCTTGCCGGCAGCCTCCATGGTGGCTGCAATCTCAGCGGTCATACGTGGATCGTTGGCAGCCACGCCTGGAAAATTCATGACTTCGCCGAGGCCGATGATCTGCGGCCACTGCAGCGCCTCGCGGATGTTGTTGGCATCGAGTTCGGCACCTGCGTTCTCAAGACCGGGCGCCGAGGGCACACAGCTTGGGACCTGGACGAACACATTGACGGGCTGCGCCGCCGCCTCATCATGCATCAGGCGAACGCCGTCGAGGCCGAGCACATTTGCGATCTCGTGCGGGTCGACGAACATCGTCGTGGTCCCGTGCGGGATGACCGCGCGGCAAAACTCCGAGACCGTCACCATGCCGCTCTCGACGTGCATATGACCGTCACAGAGACCGGGGACGAGGAAACGACCGTCGGCCTCGACGACGTCTGTTTTGTCGCCGATGCAGTGGCGGGCGTCAGGCCCGCAATAGGCAAAGCGCCCGTGCCGGATCGCAAGGTCCGTGTCCGGGATGACCTCGCCCGAATGCACGTTGACCCAGCGCCCGCCGCGAATGACCAGATCGGCTGGCGCGCGACCCATCGCGACGTCGACGAGATCGGCTGCGACCTCGCGCCAGGGCTTAAGGGCGCCTGAGTGTGATGCGGTCATCGGGGCTGCCTTTCCGAAGTTCACCTGCCGGAAACAAGACCGCCCGGCTCAAGTGAACCGGGCGGCCAAGCTAACGCGCGGTACGCGTCAGAAACATGTCGTGCACGACCTCGCGCTTACTGCGGGATCTTGTCGTCGATGCCCTTCACGTAGAACTTCAGGCCGGAGAGCGTCTTGTCGTCGGCGACCTCACCTTCCTTCAGCCACAGCGAGCCGTCCTGCTTGTAGATTGGCCCCGTGAACGGGTGAAATTCCTTCGACTTGATCTTGGCTTCAGTTTCCTGTGCCATCTTCGCGACGTCCTCGGGCATGTTCGTGTAAGGCGCCATGATGACGTGTTCTTCCTGCATGCCGTCCCACGTCGCCTGCTGTTTCCAGGTGCCTTCGAGGACCGCCTTCGCACGCTCGACGTAGTATTTCGACCAGTCGTCGATGATCGAGGTGAGCTGCGTCTTTGGGCCGAATTTGATCATGTCGGAGGCCTGACCGAACGCCTTGATGCCGCGCTCTGAGGCCACCTGCATCGCAGCCGTTGAGTCCGTGTGCTGCGTCAGGATATCGACGCCCTGGTCGATCAGCGACTTGGCGGCATCCGCTTCCTTGCCCGGATCAAACCACGTGTTCACCCAGATGATCTTCAACTTGAAGTCCGGGTTCACAGACTGCGCGCCGAGCATGAACGAGTTGATGCCCTGGATCACTTCCGGGATCGGGAACGACGCGATGTAGCCTGCAGCGCCCTTCTTCGAGACTTTGCCCGCGATCTGGCCGAGCACATAGCGGCCCTCGTAGAAGCGACTGTCGTAGGTGGCAACGTTCGGATGCAGACGCTTGTAGCCGGTCGCATGCTCGAACTTCACGTTCGGGTATTTCGCGGCCACCTTGTTGGTCGGGTCCATGTACCCGAACGACGTCGTGAAGATCAGGTCATGGCCCGAGCGCGCCAGCCGCTCGATGGCGCGTTCGGCATCGGCGCCTTCCTTGACGCTTTCGAGGTAGCTCGTCTCAACCTTGTCACCGAGCGCTTTCTCGATCGCAAGCCGCCCCTGGTCGTGCTGGTAGCTCCAGCCGAAGTCACCGATCGGGCCGACATAGACGAAGCCAACCTTGATCTTGTCCTTCTTTTCCGCGGCCACGGGGCCCGCTGCGAGAACAGCAAGCGTCGCGAGCGCGGCCAACAAAACTCTCCTCATTGAACCTCGTCTCCTTGGGTCGGTTCAGACATCAGGCGCGAACGGTTTGCCAAGGCAGGCCGGTGTGTTGCGTCGGACCAGCCCGGTGTTCGCTGATATCAAGACAAGCACAATTATCGTCGCGAGGTAAGGCAAGGCATTGAGCAACTGAGGCGCAACCTGAACGCCGAGCGCCTGGGCGTGAAACTGCAGAATGAGCACCGTGCCGAAAAGATAGGCACCGACGGCGACGCGCACAGGCCGCCACGTCGCAAACACGACAAGTGCGAGCGCGATCCAGCCTCGCCCGGCCGTCATGCCTTCGACCCACTGCGGCGTGTAGGCGAGCGAGAGGTAGGCGCCGGCCGCCCCGGCACATGCGCCGCCGAACAGGATCGCGAGGAAACGGACGAGGAGCACGTTGTGGCCGATGGCGTGCGCCGATGTGTGGTTGTCGCCGACAGCACGCAGGACCAGCCCGGCGCGGGTGCGAAACAAAAACCAGCCGACGCCGAACGTGAGTGCGACCGATGCGAAGACGAGAATGTCAAAGCTAAAAAGCACCGTGTCGAGCTTCACGCCCGGCAGTCCGATAAACGCCTGCCCGATAAGACCCGAAAGCCCGAGCCCGAAGATCGTGAGGGCAAGCCCGGTGACGACCTGGTTCGTCCGGAACACGAGGACGAGAAGCGCGAACAGCGCCGACATTGCAGCGCCTGCTGCCATTGCGGCCACGAGGCCGATGTAGGCCGAGCCGGTCCACTGCGCGCCGGCAAACGCCATGACGGCTCCAACGATCATCATGCCTTCGACGCCAAGGTTGAGGACACCGGACCGTTCGACAACGAGTTCGCCGAGCGCCGCGATGAGCAAGGGCGTTGCAGCCGTGACGATGGTCACGGCGATGGCGAGGATTACGTCCGGTGTCATGCGTCTGCGGCCTCGGCTGATGGCCCGATCGCCGGCGCCCTCTTGAGGCGGACCTCGTAGAAGACAAACGCGTCTGCCACGAGCGCCCAGAACAGCAGGATACCCTGGAACACGCGTGCCATCTTATCAGACAGCCCCATCGCGATCTGCGCACCCTCTCCGCCGATGTACGTGAGCGACAGGACAAAGGCGGCCGCCAAACATCCGATCGGGCTCAACCGTGCGAGGAACGCGACGATGATCGCGGTGAAGCCGTAGCCCGGCGAGATGGCCGGGCGGAGCTGACCGATGGGTCCGGCCACCTCGAGGATACCGGCCAAGCCCGCGAGACCGCCGGACACACCGAGCGCGAGCAATACTGTCCTGTTGGCGTCGTAGCCCGCGAAGGCGGCAGCCCGCGGCGCAATGCCTGCGAGACGGACCGAGAAGCCGAAGATCGTGCGCCGGATCATGAACTGCACGACGATGGCGGCGATCACGGCGATAACCAGCGCGATCGTCAACCGGTCGGCATCAATGAAGGGCAATTCCGGCACGCGGCCCGATACCGGGAATGGCGCGCTCTCCGGCATGTTGAAGCCTTCCGGATTGCGCCAAGGCCCGCGCACGAGCCAGTCGAGCAGAAGCTCTGCGACATAGACCAGCATCAGCGACGTCAGAATTTCATTCGCGCCGAAGCGGACCTTGAGCGTCGCCGGGATCAGCCCGTACGCCATCCCGCCCGCGAATCCGCAGAGCATCATCAGGGGCAGCATCAAGGGGCCATCGAAGCCCGGCAGCAGGATCGGGACGGCAGAGCCTGCAAGCGCGCCGACGATGAACTGGCCTTCCGCACCGATATTCCAGGTGCTCGACAGGAAGCACACACAAAGTCCGATCGCGATGATGGCGAGCGGGATCATTTTGACGGCGACTTCCTCGAGCGACCACGCAGCTGTCAGCGGTTCGACGAAGAAGTAATAGAGGCCGGCCATCGGATCCTTGCCGAGGCTCAGGAAGATGAGCGCGCCCGTCAGCAGCGTCAGCGCGAAGGCAACGACTGGCGCCGTCCACTGTGCGAACCTCGAAGGCTGAGCGCGCCTCTTGAACTCAAGCAGCAACGACCGGCTCCGTCGCAGAAACATTCGAACCCGTCATCAGGAGCCCGATCTCTTCACGGTCGAGCGCGGCTCGCGGAATGGCGCGTGACAGGCGGCCTTCTGACAGAACAGCGACCTGGTCGGCGATCTCGAAGATCTCATCGAGGTCCTGCGAGATGACGATGACGGTCGCCCCGGCGCGCGCGATGTTCGACAGCGTCTTGCGAATGCGGGCGGCAGCGGCGGCGTCGACGCCCCACGTCGGTTGGTTGATGACGAGGAGATCGGGCTGCCGGACGACTTCGCGGCCGACGACGAACTTCTGAAGATTGCCGCCGGACAGCGAGCCCGCCGC
>JBCBXS010000245.1:0-4352 GCA_039816475.1 Pseudomonadota bacterium
GCGAGCTCGTGGACGGCCTTTACGAACACGAGAGCCAGTGCCGACCCGATCAGACCCTCAAACGTCAAAAGGCCGTTGGCACTCGCAACGAACCGCTCCCACTGCCGCGCAACGAGCAAGGCGCCAACGAGCCCGGTGACTAACACCAGTCCCCAGAACCATCGTTTGAACGCGAACGACAGGCGGGCTGCCAGCGAGGCCAACTGCGCGTCGGGCTCGAGAAGAGGAACGCGAAAGAAGACGTAGCCGTGGATCAGGCGCCCGAACCAACCGCCATGCTGAGCCCGGTGCGCGTCCGCCAAATCCGCACCTGACTTGGCAGCCGAAAGCAGTCCCTGCTGCGCCAAGGCATCGTCCAGTGCCGGCGGGCGAACGCGCGCCTCGCGATCAGAACCAAACAGCGCGTGCAACGTCCGCGCGCCAACCGCTGAGAACCGATGCCGGACCGGATCGTAAAGCACCCATCGCGGGCGGCGATTGCGATCAGGAGCGGTCGCCTCAAGCTCGAGATCCCGTCGCAGCGGAGGCGATCTCTCGTCCATCAGTGGCCGATGAATTGACGAACGGCGCGGATCGGCCTGCGAAGCGCGGCGAGGATCAACGGCATGCGCGGTCCAAGAACCTGTGCCACGCCCCGCGCGCCAATGGGTGGCACCTGCTCGGCGTCCATGTTGGTGAGCTTCACCGTCAGCGCATAAGCGAGCGCACCGTCGGGCGTCGGCTCGGCAAGATGCCCGGCGCGTAGCACTGTTCCGCTCAACGTCGCGAGCGGCTGCGCGTTCGGGAACAGCATCACGTCGAGGCCGCGGTCGAGCACGATTGAGTCTGCGACCGGCAGATCAACCCGCGCCTCGACCCGTGCCGCATCGGCAATCTGCATCACCCGCTCGCCGACCTTCAGCGGCCGACCGAGCCAATCCTGAACATTTGTAAAGAGCACCGTGCCGCTGCGGCGCGCGCGGACCGCGACACGGGCCAGACGACTCTTCGCAAGATCACGCTCGGCGCGCGCAAGTTGCTCTTCAGCGCGCGCCGCAGCGAGCGCGCGTTTGGCCTCGCCTTCGCCGATGGCACTCTGTTCGAGCCGCCGGCGCTTGACGGCTGCGACGAGCAAATGCCGCTCGGCCACGCGGCTCGCCGCCCGGAACTCTGTCTCGTCGAAGCGAAAGAGCAGATCGCCCTCACGTACGGGCGAGTTTGGCTTGACTGCGATTTCTTCGATCACGCCTGCGATCGGTGATGTTACGAGCGCCGGCGCCTCGGCGACGATCTCATAGGGGGCGAGAACGCGGACGGGCGCCGGATAGAGCGCAATCATCAGCGCGACGGCCGCGGCGATCCAGACGCTGCGCCGCGGCACCTCTCGCGGCCAGGCGATCCTGACGCCGGAGGCAGCCCACCAGGTATGCGACGCAGTCTCTGCGATCCGCTTGGCGACGACGACATCGGCATCGTGCCACGGCTCCGACCGCAGCAGCACAATTGCGCCAACGCGGGCCGCTTGCCTGTCATGCAGCGGGATCCAAAGCCCATAGGAATTGCGCAAGGACGTGAGCGTATTCGCGTCGGACGCGGTCTCGATGAACGCGACTGGGCGAAAGCGACCGGCGGTATTCGCGATAGGCGCATGCGCCGCAGTCAGCCTTTCAAGCAGCTTACCGAACGCCTGCGCGAAGGGCGTATCCGAAGGCACGGCTCCCAGGTCTGATCGCGCGATGAGGCGCAGCTTGCCGGTGCGCCTCTGGCCGAAGACATAGCCGGTTTCGAACGCGAGGATCGGGCGCAGGTCCGAGGCCAGTACGAACTGCAGATGCGAAAGGGACGCTGCGTCACGGATCAAGCCTTCGACGCGAATGAGAGCCTGCGCTCGCGACTCTGCGAGCCGTTTGTGGCGCAGGCGATCGGACATCTCAGCCAGCCCGGTGGCGGAAGACAGCTTCGCCACTCATGCCGGGCAGCAGCAGTGCGTCGACGTTGGTTACGTCGGCGATGACCTCGATGGTCTGGCTGATCGGGTCGACACGCCCGGAGACCGACACCACCTCAGCGTTGTACGCCCGCCCGGTGTCGTCGACATGAAACGCAAAGCGATAACCGCGCTTGATCCAGCGCACCCAGCGCGATGGCACGATGATCTTCAGATCGAGCCGGCGCAGCGACACGATTGAGATCAGCTTTGCGTGCGGTGCCGGCGTCTCGTGCGCCTTGACGAAGAGGCCCGACACCCGCCCGTCGAACGGTGCAGTGATGAGGCAGGCGCTGACGCGCGCGGCGATCACATCGATCTCCGCGCGCGCACGGTCGGTCTCCGCGCGGGCGAGACTGACATCGTGTGCGCCCGCAGCCCGCAACGCGCGCAGACGACGCTTGTTTTTCAGGATGAGCTGCTTCGCGCGGTGGGACGCCTCGGCCGCGCGGCGTGCTGCCACTTCTTCCGCGCAGTCGAACTCGATCAGTGTCTGGCCAACCGTAAAGCGCTGGCCGACACGCGCGGGCACAACCTTCAGCCGCTTCTGCACAGGTGCCGAGATCACTGCCTCTTCGACTGCGCGAACAACGCCGCGCACGCGCTCGGCGATCATCGGCATTTGCGCGCGGACCGGGGCGGCAGTTGCAGCAGGCTCTGCCGCGTTGGCCGCCGCCGTCGGCACAATCGCCAGTGCCGCGGCTAGGGCCGCGCCGACAATCATGATCCTGAGGTCGGTCATTGATCATCGTCCCTCAGCGCACGGGCGAGCTGAGTTGGCTTGACGTCAGCCTCGGCCAACGCCGATCTCGCGCGCTCTTCCAGTGAGCTAAAGCTCTCGTCTTTTCTCAGGCCCTCGAAGATTTCGCCGGACCGCAAATTCATCGTGATCGCATGATCGCGAACGGACCCATCGCCGAACGTCGTCGTCAAGCGGAAGCGCAGCGTCTCCTGATCGGCCGGTGGCGCTATCCGGAGCACGCCATCGCTCTGGACGGTCACCCATGGCGGAAGCGGCGCGCCGTCCATGCGCGTGAAACGCACGTCCTTGAGTGACACATCGGTGGGCGCGGCCACGTCATTGGCAGGCGCGATCGCAACGCCGACTGTCAGGACGTGCTGTTCGTGGCCGAACTCGAACGGCGCTGGCGTCGCGGTGCCGACCACTTCGACAAGTAACCTTGCTGATGTGCCCGGCAGGTCCAGCTCAAGCGCTGCAAGGTCACCGAAGTACGGACGCGCCAGCCCGGGATCGGGCGCCAACGGATCGCGCATCGGCTCGCCGCTTCCGAACAGTGTCCCAAGCCCAGCGCGGAACGTCTCAAGCCAACCGAGCCCTTCGCTGCCACTGTCCGATTGCGAGATTGTCGGCGGATCACCAGGCGGGCCGTCACTCGTCGTCGGCCCTAGGATGCGGATAGTCAGCGGCTGAGTGACGGCGACACCGTCAGCGTCGACGACAGTGACAAGCACGCGCGTTTCGACCACCTCGCCCGGCTGCAGATTATCGAACGCGCCGTTCGGATCGAACGTGAACGTCCCGTCCGCTAATACCGTGAACAGTCCGCCGCGATCGCCCGCGATGGGCACACCGACGTTCGTGCTCGCCCCATTGACAGCGCTGACAGCCAGCGCGTCTCCATCGGGATCGCGATCGTTGGCGAGCACGTCGCCGGTTGCCCCGGGGTCGGTGTGGCGGATGGATATGAGGTCTGCGGCAACGACCGGGGCAGGGTTGGTGACGACGAAGCGGACGGTGACGTCGACCGATGCGCCATGCGGGTCCGTTGCTGTGACCGTGGCCGTGAAGTTCGGATCGCCGCCGTTCTGGCGGATCGCGTCAGCGGGAACGTTGCCGGTGATCACACCGGTTGTCGGATCAATGGTCAGGCCCGGCGGCAAGTCGGCGGCGCTGTAGGTCAGCGGCTCGCCTTCCGGATCGCGAATGTAATCGCTGACGTTCAACGGCGTCGCCGCAGCACCCTCCACGGCCGGCTGCACCGGGATCACGGTCTGCGGGTTCGGGGATGGCCCGTCCGGATCGTCGGGCGTAATGACGATCGGCGGCTGGTTCGGCGGCGGCATCGTCAGTGAGACGGTGGCGGCTGCTTCGGCACCGTCAGCATCGGCGATCGTGTAGGTGAAGCTGTCAGTCGTGCCCGTCGTAGCACCTGCCGAATAGGTCAGCGCGCCGTTCGCGCCGACCGTTACACTCGCACCGTTCGACAGCGAAACGACACCGCCTGCCGGGATCGCCTGCCCGTTGATCTGCACGATCTCGAGTGCGTCGTTATCGGGGTCCGTGTCATTCGCAAGCGGCATGAGTGTCTGTGACGTTCGGCCGGCGAGTGTGATCGGATCGTCGGCCGCGATCGGTCCCGGGTTG
>JBCBXS010000246.1:0-4339 GCA_039816475.1 Pseudomonadota bacterium
GACATCGCCGATGGTGCCGTCGGTGATCAGCTGGCGGGCAAACTGGCTGGAGGGGGTGCGGATGTAGTTGAAGCCGACCATGTTGGCCGTTTGCGCGACGAAGACGGCGACGTTGATCGCGATCAGCGCAACCGTGACGTACTGAAACGGGATGCGTTTCAGCGAATTGTCATCGTGAAGAGGGACAAACATGAGCGCGGCAGCTCCCGTGCGGGTCTATGGTCTAGGTCCCGCCCAGCAAGCGACCGCGGCCGGCGCCTCAAAGTCCGCCTAGCGGTTCTCGCCCTTCACCCATAGCACATCCGACCGTCCGCGGTCATTCACGAAGCGGGCTGCCACGAAGAGGTAATCGGAGAGCCGGTTCATGTAAGTCGCGCAAGGTTTTGAGACGTGTTCGTCGGGCTCGGCCTGCAGTTCGGTAATCGCCCGTTCCGCCCTGCGCGCAATCGTACGTGCGAGATGAAGGTCAGCGGCAGCCGGCGTGCCGCCTGGCAGGATGAACGATTGCAACGGGTCCATGTCGGCGTTCATGGCGTCGATTTCGTTTTCAAGACGCGTGACCTGTGCAGCGCTCACGCGCAACGGCCCCCAGGCGAGCTCCTCGCCCCGGTCCGGCACACAGAGATCAGCGCCCAGATCGAACAGGTCATTTTGAATACGCAGGAGTGCGGCTGCGGTTTCGGGTGCACTGTCGATCAGCTTGAGCCGGGCAATTCCGATCGCCGCGTTAGCCTCATCAACGGTGCCGTACGCGGTGACGCGAAGGCTGTCTTTGCGGACACGCTCACCTGTGCCGAGCGCTGTCGTGCCGTCGTCGCCGGTCTTGGTGTAGATCTTGTTGAGAACGACCATGTCTGCGCCCGAGCTCCTGGTTTGCGAGAGCAACCGCGGATCGGCGCTTCACGCACGCACGCATTCCTGACTGACTCAGCGCGCCAGGTAGAAGACCACCATCGCGATAACCACAGCGGCAAATTGCAGCCCGACCCGCCAGCGCATCAGCTTCTGGCTGACCGAGTTGCTGCCGGCGCGCATCATATTGACGAGCCCCATCACGAGCACAACGCCAACGGCAATCGCCGCGACGACGGTGATGATGGTGGGGGCAGCGGTCATATGCTCTGGTCCAGTGGGGGAGTGATGCGGATGGCTGTGGTGGGGCGCGCATCCGCTCCCGTCAACGCACGACATCGGCGATGGGGCTCAATCGCAGGCACCGAATGTCGCGGGTAGTTTGGCGAATATGTCGGTTCACGGTCGAGATTGCACGATTGTCACTATGCCGGTTTGGAAATCGCCGTAATCATTGGTGAATGAATGGTATCGTCGGCGGTGCTGCCGAGTAGTCTGCCGACCGGCCAGTGAACGCCCGAGCCCGCGCTTGAGCCATTGTCACGACATTCCTGAAAGCCTTCACGCGCAGAACCGCCACCACCGCTGGTCGTCCGCAATCGCCATCGGCTGCGTGGCCATGCACGCAATGGTCGGCACGGCTGCTGCCCAGTCCGACTCGCGCGAGGATTTGCAGCGCCGGCTGCAGGAGACCGAGCGGACACTCCAGACCAATCGTGCGCGGGAGGGCGAGCTTAAGTCGGCCGTCGACTCGCTTGCGTCAGAACGTGAACAGATCAATGCCGATCTGATGCGGACGGCAAACGCGATCCAGGAGACCGAGACGAAGATGACGGCCATCGAAGGCCGCCTTGGTGAGCTCGAAATTCGCGAAAACATCATCCGCGGTGCCCTCGAACTCCGCAGTGCAAAGATGTCCCGGCTTTTGGCGGCGATGCAGCGGATGGGCCGCAACCCACCGCCGGTGATCGTCACGCAGCGCAAGGATGCGCTTGCGATGGTCCGCAGCGCCATGCTGCTCGCGCGTACATTTCCGGAATTGCGTAATGAAGCGCGAGAGCTTCGCGCACAACTGACCGAGATGACGCGGATCAAAACCGAGGTCGCAACCGAGCGCGACCGGCTTCGCGGAGAGACAATCCGGCTGAGCGCGGCGCAGGCCAAGCTTGAGGGCCTTATGGTCCAGAAAAAGTCGTCGCTGACGGTCCAGCGCCGCGAACTGAACACCGTCCGCTCGGCGGCCGCACGGATTACGAAGAACGTCGCCAACCTTAATCAGTTGATCGCGTCGCTCGATCAGGCGGTCGAGCGGTCAACGGGCCTTGGCGCTTACAACCGCGCAATCGAGGCGGCGCCTGCGACCCGCGATACGGAGCCTAGGCCGGGTGCGAGCGAGAAGCCTTTGTCGGCGCCGACGGTCCCGACCGCGCCTGCGGCCCCACCGAAAACGACCAAGGTCGTCGCAGCTCCGCCGAAGACCATTGTGCAGCCGCG
The DNA here is from genome assembly GCA_039816475.1 of Pseudomonadota bacterium. Classification (GTDB taxonomy): domain Bacteria; phylum Pseudomonadota; class Alphaproteobacteria; order Rhizobiales; family Hyphomicrobiaceae; genus JBCBWG01. The sequence goes on from JBCBXS010000246.1 coordinate 2,347, forward strand.
GGTCTCACTGACACCAGGGGTTCGCGGATCGCTCGAGCGCGCCGACCGGCTTGCGCCTGCCATTCCGTTCCATCGGGCAAAGGGCCGCCTGCCCCTGCCGGCAGCAGGAAGACTTGTGCTCAACTATGGCGATCGGACGCGATACGGGCGCCGCTCCAAAGGCGTGGTGATCGAGACCCGCAATCGGGCGCAGATTACCTCGCCGGCTGATGGTTGGGTCGTCTATGCGGGCCCGTTCCGCAGCTACGGCCAACTCTTGATCATCAACACGGGCGGCGGCTACCATATTATATTGGCCGGGTTGTCCCGTATTGATGTGCAACTCGGCCAGTTCGTGCTCGCGTCAGAGCCCATTGGAGCGATGGGCCGCGGTGCCGGTAAACAGGCTGCACGGACGAAGCCGGTGCTCTACGTAGAATTTCGCCGCAAGGGACAGCCGATTGATCCGAAGCCGTGGTGGGTCCGCGGCCGGGTCGTCGCGCAACGATAAGGAAGAGACCAATGCGCAAAGCCGATGTCGCATTCTGGAGCTTCATGACCATGACGGCGCTTGCCGGCGCAACCACGGTCATGAACGTGTCGGCGACGTATTCCGCGCCCACCCCGCAGACAGACATCTATAAGCAGCTCGACCTGTTCGGGGATGTTCTAGAGCGCGTCCGGGCGGACTACGTCGAGAAGCCGGACGACGGCAAGCTGATCGAGTCTGCGATCAACGGCATGCTCGCATCGCTCGATCCGCATTCCGCCTTCCTGAGCGCCAAGCACTTCCGCGATATGCAGGTGCAGACGAAGGGCGAGTTCGGCGGCCTCGGCATCGAAGTGACGATGGATAAGGAAGTCGTCAAAGTGGTCGCGCCGATCGACGACACACCTGCAGCCCGCGCCGGCGTCTTGCCGAACGATCTCATCACGCACATCGACGGCGAGCGCATTGCCGGCCTGACGCTCGAGCAGGCGGTCGAAAAGATGCGCGGTCGCGTCAACACGCCGATCAAGCTGACGATTGTACGCAAGGGCAAGTCGGACCCGTTCGACATCACGATCACGCGGGCGATCATCCGCATCAACCCGGTGAAGTCGCGCGTCGAAGGTGAGGGTGACATTGGCTACGTCCGCGTCACGACCTTTAACGAACAGACGCACAGCAGCCTGGTGAAAGCGGTCAAGAAGATCCGTTCAGACCTCGGCGACAAGCTGAAGGGCTTCGTCATCGATCTGCGGAACAACCCGGGCGGTCTGCTCGATCAGGCCGTTTCGGTGAGTGATGACTTCCTGCAGAAGGGCGCCATCGTGATCACACGTGGCCGCGAGGCGTCGGAGACGCAGCGCAGTCAGGCGCGCGGTGGTGACATCACCAAGGGCACGCCGATTATTGTGTTGGTCAACGGGGGCTCTGCCTCGGCATCGGAGATCGTCGCGGGCGCTCTACAGGACCACAAGCGGGCAACCATCATTGGCACGCGCACGTTCGGAAAGGGCTCCGTCCAGACGATCATCCCGCTTGGCTCCAACGGTGCGATCCGTCTGACGACGGCGCGGTACTACACGCCATCCGGTCGTTCGATCCAGGCCAAAGGCATCGTCCCGGACCTGATCGTCGAGCAGAAGACGCCGGAAGAGATTGCAAAGCGTGAAGCTCGTGCACCACGCGGGGAAGCGAGCCTTCGCGGTCATCTCCGCACCGAGAGTAAGGACGGCAAGGAAGAGAGCGGCTCGTCGGCTTACGTCCCGCGCGAAGCGAAAGACGATATGCAGTTGCAGTACGCGATCGCCCGTCTGCGCGGCGTGAAGACCGACATTGTCGCCCGGCCGCCGGAAGCGCTGAAGGCATCGGCGGCTGACAAGACCGGCGAGAAGAAAGAAGGCGCTGAGAAGCAGTAACGGCTTTCTCGGCTTGGGCTCACGAGCCGGCCTTTACATTCAGATGACGCGGCGGGCGGTTCGGCGCCCGTTTCTGTTTCTTGCCTTTCTCGCCTCCGTTCGCGATATC
>JBCBXS010000247.1:0-4337 GCA_039816475.1 Pseudomonadota bacterium
TGCCCCGCGAACGGTGCCGCGAGGCCGAGCACCAGCATGAAGATTGAGTAGGTCGCAGCGATCTCTGATCGCGACACCTGAAGTGCGGCCTCGACCGGGAGGAGGAAGACCGCAAACGTCTCCGGCACACCGCGCCCGACCGTGTTGAACAGAAACGCGACGGTGATCAGCGATACGAGCAGCCAACGCACATCGGGCTCCTGGCCCGGCGCGTCCGATGCGGCGCCCGGCGGCGGCCGTCCGGTCGTGGGGTCCGGTGTCGGAGTTGGCTGCGGCCGGCTCATGCGATGCGCAGAACCGTGCGATTCACGAAAGATGGATTACGGGCGTTCGGCAACGGCAAGGCAGGTCTCCTCGCCAGACGCTAGCCGAAGGCGTGCGCTCTCGCGAGGGCTCGGGCCCGTGGCGCAACCCTGCTCTGCCGTCACCGGCGACCGGCCGCCCGCCAGCCGGCGCCCCGCGCCTGTGCTTCACTGCAGAACCAGCGCTCGCCCTTCCGCGGCGTAATCCGCGTTCGGCTGTAGTGCCGCGAGCCCGGCAGGTGATAGATCCGCCCGCGCCGCGAGATGTTGCCCTTAATGCGGCAGTTGGTGTCCGGCGCCATCTGCCTGACCTCGGCGCGCTGTCGGCGGAAGGCTTCTGGCGTCGTGCACGCCATCGCCCAGACGCCACGGCGGCCGGAGCGGGCCTCGCGCTCGTCAGCGACGTACGTTGTCGCGTAACGCCGATAAGCCCACGCGAGGCCGGAACCCACCATCGCGCGATTGAGGTCGAGATCGCCGACGCGGCAGATGGCGATCAAACGGCCGAAGCCATCACGCTTGGTGCCGTAGCACCGGACGGACTTCCCCGCCGTCAGGCGGCGTAAGTGAGCGCTGGCGTCACGGCCGGCGAAACGGTAGCCGGCTGATCCCGCGCGGCAGATCTGGGCTGGCTCGGGCGCGTCGATCCCGTGCAGGCGGATCTTGAGGCCGGCGACTTCGATCGTATCGCCGTCAATAACGCGCGCCGGCCCGGAGATGACGGTGGGACCGGGTGGACGCCCCGGGTCCGCGAAGTCGAACGCCGGAGACGCGGCTCGCGTGGGCGCGGTGCTGACGATCAGGGTGCCGGCGACCGCCACGAGGGCTGCTGATGCGTACGGGAGACGCCGAGGTCGAACGCACCGAACACTCGCCTGACAAGAGAACTGACTGGACATTCCAACAAAATGACTGATTCGTGGGGTGGCGATCCGGCGCGAACCCGGCAATCCAGCGTCGAAATTTTGTGTGGTTGCCCCATGCGTTAACGCTGGACAGACGCACGGAATCGCGGGTTCGGAACGCCGGCCGGACGGCCGTCGACCAGAAATTGCTATTTTGTAGGATTATTGCAAGCCAATGCGCGGCGGCGTGCTCAGTTGGCAGCCGCGCCGCGTCCCGCCATGTTGAGAGGCTGCTGGAGATGCCGCTTGCCGGGCCTGTCCCTGCCGATTTCGGATTCTGGCGCTACAGCCACGCCTCGCCATCCAACCCTCAACGAAGGTCCCCACGCGCCATGAGCGATCCCGGAAAAGGCACCGACCAACGCGCAATGCGCAGCGCATTCGATGCCGCCGAACGCTGGCTGAAGCGCGACGGGCAGGTCGTCATGGCAACGGTCGTGAACACGTGGGGCTCAGCGCCGGTGCCAATCGGCGGGCAGATGGTGATCGCGACCGACGGCGACTTTCAGGGCTCCGTCTCCGGCGGCTGCGTCGAAGGCGAAGTGATCGCCGCGGCCGAGGACGTCGCAGCGAACGGAAAGCCGGAGACGCTGGCGTTCGGTGTCTCCGATGAGACGGCCTGGGGCGCGGGTCTTCCCTGCGGCGGCGAAATCGCGGTCTATCTCGAGCCCGTTGACCGCGACGCCGGCTTGCCGATCGTCTCGCGCGCGACTGACGCACTCGACCGGCGCAGCGGGCTCGTCATCTCAACCGATCTCGGGACCGGCCGGAAAGCGGTCCACGCCCGCGGCGACGAACGCGTGCCCGACGACATCGCCCCGCGGTTCCGCTCTGGCAAAAGCAGCCTGGTCGAGAAGGACGGCGCAAAGGTGTTCCACCAGGCGATCCTCCCGCCGGCCCGGGTCGTTGTGATCGGCGCGACGCATATCGCCCAGCTCTTCTGTGAAATGGCGCGGCTCTGCGCTTTCGAAGTGATCGTCGTCGATCCAAGGACCGCATTCGCGAGCGCGCAACGTTTCCCGGGCGTCGATCTGCAGGCCGAATGGCCGCAGGATGCGCTTCCTGAGATCGGCCTGGATGCCTACACCGCGCTGGTCGTCGTTGCCCACGTCAGCCACATCGACGATGAGGCCCTAAAAATCGGCCTGCGCTCCGATTGCCTCTATGTCGGCGCGCTCGGCTCCAAGCGGAACCACGAAAAGCGGACGCAGCGGCTGACTGAGGCCGGTTTCACAGCCGATGACATCGCGCGCATTAAGTGCCCGATCGGCCTCGATATCGGCGCCCAGACCCCAGCCGAGATCGCAACGGCCATCCTCGCCGAAGTGATCCTTTCGGTGCGCGGCACGAAGGCTCAGACACGATTGTCCGAAGGCTGATTATACCGGTTTTGCTTACGGTTTTCGTGCGGGAAGCGTCGCTTTCGGCCGCCGTGCTTAACCGAAAGCTGACCACTCTTCGATAGCCTCGGATCCTGGTTCTCCGGTCGCTGCGGCACCGATGTCTGAGGCAAGCGCAAAGCTATGGGCGGGCAACAGCCATCGCGGCACAGGCACTTCGGCGACGGTACGATTACCGCCGGCGCCGCAAGTGCTGCGAGCTACCGAGCCCGGACCCAGCGCCGCTCAGCCACGCGCCAGACGACGATTTATGCCTCAGCCATCGGGATGCTGCTGACGATTGGTATCGCCGGGCTGATGTTCGGCACACCGTCCAGCTCGACCTCCGGGCTCACGATTTTCTCGCCGAATGCGACGTCCAACCGAGCGACCGGCTTTTACGTCGAGATCCCGCTCGTCCTGAGCCAGAGCGGGACGAAACTCGCGAAAGCCGAGCGCAGGCTCTTGAAGTTCTGCGGCCTCGACGGGGAAGCTCGCCGCATCGACGCAGGTCTCCGGCGGCTTGCCGCCGACGGCTACAGCGCGCGGCCGGGGCTGCAGCTCGATCTCGTCGAAGCCGGTCGTTACCTCAGTTGCACGCTTGAGAACATCGGCAAGCGCCTCTGCCAAAAGCCGGCCCGCAAGCGCCTTGCAACGGCGCTGAAGTCCTACTTCAAAGCGCGTCAGACATTTCGCACGACGCGTCATGCCGTCTGGGCAGCAGTCATCCCAATGATCCACGCGGACTATCCAAAAGTGACGCGATACGAACGGGTCGCGGCTCGGGGCACGCTCGACGAACAGCACTACAAGACGGCGCATCCGGGCGTTGCTGAAGGGCTCGCAGCGGTCACTCAGCACGGCCTGTTCGGGCGCAGGGACTTTGGCTGGTTCGCAGCCGACATCCCGCGCGAACTGATGCCCTACATGAAGCGCAAGGTGTACGATCCGCCCTGCTAGGCACTACGCGCGGTTGCCTTCGCTGATCGCCTGCCGCTAAGGCGGAGACATGGTCGAACAAACGCCCACCCCGGCAATGACGACAAAAGCAAACGCCAACGCGCTTGCGGCCATCGTGCTCGCAGCCGGCGCCTCGCGACGGTTCGGTGCGACGAACAAGCTGCTCGCAGACGCCGGTGGCGTCCCGCTAGTCGCCCGCGTCGGCCGTGCGATGTCCGGGGCCGGTGTGTTTGACGACATCATCGCCGTTGTCCGCCCCGACGCCTCCGATGTCCGGCGCGCGATCGAAAGCCACGTGACTCGGTTTGTCGAAAACGCGGACGCCGACACCGGGCTCTCGACGTCGGTGCGGCTGGGTGTTGGCGCACTGGCCCAGGCCACCCGCGGCGTTCTGATCGCACAGGGCGACATGCCCGATCTCTCAGCAGACCTTATCCGCCGGCTTGTGGCAGCCTTCGACGAGACGTCCGGATCGGCCATCGTCGCGCCGAGCCCCCGGCACCGGCCTGGCGCAATCGGCACGCCGGTTATGTGGCCGCGGCGGTATTTCGACGAACTGCTGAAGCTGGAGGGCGACACGGGCGCACGGGCAATCCTCAAGCGGGAGCACGCCAACATCCGAACGATACCGATCGACGATCAAGGCGAGCTCGCCGATATCGACACGCCGGACCAACTCGCGGCTTGGCGCGCGCGACGCGGGCTCTGACGTCAGGCCGGTTCGGCGATCCGGTCGACTTCACCGGCTTTAATGCCCTGATCGAGCGCCGCCGTCTTGATCGACCGCCAGG
>JBCBXS010000248.1:0-4310 GCA_039816475.1 Pseudomonadota bacterium
TTCAACCGTCGGATGAACTCCTGCTGCGGGCTTTCAATCGCCTTCTGCAAAGCCTGCAACGTGTCGCGGCCGGGATTTGCGATGTAGGCCTCAGCGCGGTCGACGGCAATCTCCTCGTTCGGCTGAAAGCGTTCGGCGATGTAACGGAAGAAGGCCGACCGCTGCCGGTCGTCTTCCAGGATCTCGTAATGGCGGAGCAGCTGCTGCGCGATCGCGACGCTTGAGGCCTCACCGCGGCCGGCCATCAGCGCGTTTGCGAGGTCCTGAAGGCCAAGCTCGGGATCGGCTCCGAACAACGACGCCGGTAGGAACGTTCGTCCGCGATCGGCGATCACGGACATCAGATCCTGGAGGAACCAGGCATTGTTCATGGCGCATACTCTCTCGCGGACCTAGGGCGCAGCGCGCGCTGCGGGCGCCGCGCGGCCAAGGTGCCTCGACGCGTCGCCCGTTCTGCCGCATTCTGACGGCGCAGCGAAGAGGCGAGCGCCATGGCCGAAGTCGAAACCTACGAAATCCTCGCGATCAAGTATGCCGAAATGACCGAGCGGGTCCGCGGCAACAACTTCATCAATGATGACGATCACGCGAGCCCGATGCCGATCGACTTCTATGTCTGGGTCATCCGCAATCAGAACCGGACGATCCTTGTCGATACCGGCTTTGATCACACCGAGGCTGCAAGACGCGGGCGGGCGATTACCCTGACGCCGCGGGAGGCGCTGAAGCGGCTCGATATCGATGCCGAGACGCTCGATACGCTGATCGTCTCGCATCTTCATTTCGATCACGCGGGCACCTTGTACGATTTCCCTGCAGCCCAGTTCCATTTGCAGGAAGCCGAGATGGCCTACGCCACCGGGCGCTGCATGTGCTCTGAAACGCTGAAGCATCCCTTCACCGCAGACCACGTCTGCGAAATGGTCCGGAACGTTTATTCCGGCCGCGTTCGCTTTCATAACGGGACTGGCGAAGTGGCGCCGGGCATCACCGTTCACCATTCGCCGGGCCATTCGAAAGGCATGCAGTCGGTACGCGTTCTGACCGAGAGCGGCTGGGTCGTTCTCGCGGTCGACGCCGCGCACTTCTACGAGAACTTCGAGAAACGAAAGCCGTTCGTGATCGCTCATAGCATCGAGGACATGCTGACGACCTTCGATCAGCTCGAAGACCTCGCTTCCAGCCCGGAGCACGTGATCCCGGGGCATGATCCGCTGGTCTTTGAGCGGTATCCGGCGCTCTCGGCCGACACCCAGGGGTTCGTCCACCGCCTCGATCGCGGCCGCGGTTGACGCCTGAGACAGGCCCATCGCAGGTGGCAGCGAACCACCGTGTCCGGCACCGGACGTCAGGGGACCAGAATGAGCCGACCGATCCGCATTGCGCCGTCTATCCTGTCGGCGGACTTCGCGGCACTAGCTGACGAAATCAAAGCCGTCGACGACGCCGGTGCGGATTGGATTCACCTCGACGTGATGGACGGGCACTTCGTCCCGAACATCACATTTGGCGCACCAATCGTTGCGAAGGCCCGCCGTGCAACCGCCAAGCCGTTCGACTGCCATTTGATGATTTCACCCGCCGATCCATATCTCGCAGACTTCGCCGAAGCAGGCTCCGACATCATCACAGTTCACGCGGAAGCCGGTCCGCATCTCGACCGTTCGCTCCAGGCGATCAAAGCGCTCGGCGCCAAGGCAGGTGTCGCGATCAATCCCGCCACGGCTGTCGCGGCCATTGCCCATGTGATCGATCGCGTTGATCTCATCCTTCTGATGACGGTCAATCCGGGATTTGGCGGGCAGTCCTTCATCGAGGCGGTGGTCCCGAAGGTCGCCGAGGCGCACGCGCTGGTCGGCGACCGTGACATCGACATCGAGATCGACGGTGGTGTGACGCCAGATACGGTTGGCGCTGCCGCAGCCGTCGGCGCAAACGTGTTCGTTGCAGGGTCAGCCGTCTTCAAGGGCGGGCGTGAGGCCTACGCGCGGAACATCGCAGCCATCCGTGAAGCCGCCGAAGCCGCGCGCGCGTAGACCGGGCAGCCCCGAGCCCCCTGAGGCGTCTCCGTCGCGCGATCGCCTTAGACGAGCATCCGAACCGGATCTTCGATGTAGCCTTTGAACGCGTTCAGCAGTTCAGCGCCCAGCGCGCCATCGACCACGCGGTGATCGCACGAGAGCGTGCAACTCATCACGGTTGCGACCTCGACGCTGTCGCCGGTGACGACCGGCTGCTTAATGCCGGCGCCGACGGCCAGGATCGTCGCGTGCGGCGGATTGATGACCGCGTCGAACTCTTTGATGCCGTACATGCCGAGGTTGGAGATTGACGTTGTCCCGCCCTGGTACTCATGCGGCGCGAGCCGCCGGTTCCTAGCGCGGCCAGCGAGATCCTTCATCTCGTTCGAGATCTCAGAAAGCGTCTTCATCTCTGCGTGCCTGATGATGGGCGTGAACAGACCGCCTTCAATCGCCACTGCGACCCCGACGTCGGAGTGGTGGTGATGCAGCATGCCCTGCTCGGTCCAACTCGCATTGGCGCCCGGCACATCCTGTAGCCCAAGCGCGAGCGCCTTGATGATGAAGTCGTTGACCGACAGCTTGTAGGCGCGCGGACCGTCCTTCGGCGCCGCCTCGTTCATGCGGGCCCGCGCCCGGAGCAACTCATCGAGCCGGCAGTCGAGCGTCAGGTAGAAGTGCGGGACGGTCTGCTTTGATTGCGTCAGGCGCTGGGCGATGACCTTGCGCATGCCGTCGTGCGGGACGACCTCGTACGTGCCTTCCTGGAAGAGTTGCAGCACCTGATGATCCGGCATCGCGGGGACCATGCCGCCCCCGGACGCGGCAGCAGCACCCGTTGTCGCAACCGCTGTTCCGGCGGACCCGGCTTTGCCCGTTCCGTCCTTAAGCGCGGCATCGATATCGGATTTTACGATCCGCCCGTGAGGGCCGCTGCCCTTCAAGAGCGAAAGATCGATGTTGTTGTCTTTGGCAAGACGTCGCGCGAGGGGCGAGGCAAAGACGCGCCCGCCATCGCTGCTGCCGCTGCCGGCCTGTGAAGCGGATTGCGATGCGGCGGATGGCGCCGCGGCCGGCGTTGGTGCCGCACCCTCAGGCGCTTTCGCCGATTCGTATTGGGCCGGTCCTGGCGTTGCAGCCGCCGCGCCGTTGGTCTGCCCGCCGGATGGCTTGGGGTCAGCGGGCGGCGGAGCGCTTTCAGCGCCACCGCCACTCTCGGACATCGCGGACTCGTCCTCGCCTTCCTCGAGCAGGATTGCGATCGGCGTGTTGACCTTCACGCCTTCGGTGCCCTTCCGAGACGAGGATCTTGCCCACCGTCCCCTCGTCGACCGCTTCGACTTCCATCGTCGCTTTATCGGTTTCGATCTCGGCAAGCACAGCCCCGGACTGGACGGCGTCACCTTCCTTCACGAGCCACTTGGCGAGCTTGCCTTCCTCCATCGTCGGGGAAAGTGCGGGCATGAGGATGTTGATCGGCATCGAGGGGTCTCAGGTCTTGTTCTTAATTGCGTCGTCGTCGGCCGCAGACTCAGCGTTGGCGGGACCCAACGCCTGCCAGATGAGCGCTGCGTCGACAGAGGCGGCATCGAACGGAGCGACGTCGATCGTGCCCGTCTCACCGATCGGCTTGGTGACGACCCATTGCCCATCAGCGAGCTTGAAGGTCTCAATGAAACGCGCCTCGTGGTCGGCTTGCCAGAGAAAGGGGACGCCGCACGCGGCATGGATTTCGCGCTTCGGGCCCTTGTCGTACTTTTCCGTCGATCGAGAACTGACTTCGCAGATCCAGTCCGGCGGGAGTTCGAGATAGGCCTCGGCCGGGACATGCGGCAGCCGTGTTGTTCGCCAGCCGGCGAGATCAGGGACGCAGACGTGCTCGCCCAAGTGCAGCTCGGGCTCGTGAATGAATATCCAGCCGCCGGGCCGGTTGCGGCCTATCTCATAGGGTGGAAACAGCAGAGACTGAATGCTGGCGGCAACTTTCATGTGCCGCAGCACGGGCTGCGGATACGCAATCAGCTCGCCAAACAGAATCTCCCCGGTCAGGTGCGCGGGCAGCGCCTCCAGATCCGCGTAGGTCGCGCCGCCGCTGTATGTGTGATCCTGTGGCACGGCTTTGTCTCCCGATGCCGTCAAGCGTAGCAGACCGTCTTCGCGGCCTCGACGACCTGCGCGCTGGACGGAAGCGCCATCGCCTCGAGGTTAGCAGCATAAGGCATCGGCACGTCGGCGCCCGAAACCTTTGCCGGCGGGGCATCGAGATAATCGAACGCCTGGATCGCGACC
>JBCBXS010000249.1:0-4262 GCA_039816475.1 Pseudomonadota bacterium
GCATAGCCCGCACCCCGAACCGTATGCAGCAGAGGATATTCGAAGCCCTTGTCGATCTTTGCGCGCAACCGGGACACGTGAACGTCGATAACGTTGGTCTGAGGGTCGAAGTGATAATCCCAGACATGCTCGAGCAACATTGTCCGGGTAACCACCTGACCGGCGTTCTTCATGAGGTACTCGAGCAACCGGAATTCGCGTGGCTGAAGCGTGATGTGCTTTCCGGCCCGCACCACCCGATGGGACAGGCGATCGAGCATCAGATCGCCGACTTCGTATCGCGTCTTCTGCTCTTCGGGCCGCTGGCGCCGCGCGAGCGCTTCAACGCGCGCGAGCAACTCCGAAAACATGTACGGCTTGGCGAGATAGTCATCGCCGCCCGCGCGAAGACCCTGCACGCGATCGTCAACGTCGCCCATCGCTGAAAGAATGAGCGCTGGCGGCGTCGCGTCCATGACCTCTGCGAGATCACGGAGAAGCGTGAGCCCATCGCGCTTCGGCAACATCCGGTCGACGATCAACACATCGTAGTTGCCATCGCGGGCGAGCGCATAACCCTGGTCGCCGTCGCTCGCGACGTCGGCGACATGACCGCTCTGGCTCAGCGCCTGGCGCAAATAGCCGGCTGCTTCCGCGTCGTCTTCGATAATCAAAATTCTCATCGGCAAACCTCTCGACACCGCGCGACGCAAAAGGGCGCAGGTTGCCCCGCGCCCTTTGTAAGCCACTGACGGCGTGTCGTCGGCGGGTCTACTTGAACTGCACCGCGACAAGCCGGCGTCCGCGCGCGGACTGCACCGTCAGGAGAACTGCCGGACGGCCGAGCTTGCGGGCATCGGCGACGGCAGTGCGCACGTCAGACGGGCGTGTGACCTGCTTGCTATTGACCTGGGTGATGATATCGCCGGCGACAAGTCCTTTGCGGGACGCGTCGCTGTCGTCTGCGACTTCAACGACGACCACACCGCGTTCGACACCGCGCTCCGGAGCCCGCAGCGTGCGGAGTTCAAGACCGAGCGCCTTGACGGTTGTCGGACTTGCTGGCTCCTCCGGCTTTGGTGCCGGCGCGTTCGACGCCTGCTGTGCGCCGGGGAACGTCCCGAGCTTCACCTTGATGGTCTGATCCCGTGCACCGCGACGCACGAGGATATCGACGGAGGTGTCGGGCGCGTACTCGGCGATCTTGCGTGCGAGATCGCGACTGTCGGCGATGTCATCGCCATTGACCTTCACGATCGCGTCGCCCGCCTGCAGGCCGGCCTTCTCAGCCGGACCACCGCCGGTGACCTCGTTGATGAGTGCACCGTTTGCATCGGCAAGACCCAGGCTCGCTGCGATGTCCTTGTCGATGTTCTGGATGCGAACGCCGAGCCAGCCGCGCTTGACGGAACCGGACGTCTTCAGCTCCTCGATCACCTGCTGCGCCGTTGCAGCCGGGACCGCGAATGCGATGCCGACGTTGCCGCCCGACGGCGAATAGATCGCAGTGTTCACACCGACAACTTCGCCCTGCAGGTTAAACGTGGGGCCACCTGAGTTGCCTCGGTTCACGGCCGCGTCGATCTGGATGAAGTCGTAGGGACCCGATCCGATATCGCGATTGACGGCCGAGAGAATTCCGACGGTCACCGTGCCGCCGAGGCCGAACGGGTTGCCGACTGCGACGACCCAATCGCCAACGCGACCGATCTCGCTGGCAAACTTCACCGGCTTGAACTTCTTGTCGGACTCGATCTTGAGAAGCGCGAGGTCGGTGCGCGGGTCAGTGCCGACCAGCTTCGCCTCGTAGGTCTCCTTCGGGCCGAACGAAACCGAGATGTTCTGGGCCTTGTCGATCACGTGGTTGTTGGTGACGACAAAACCATCTTCGCTGATCACGAAGCCCGAGCCTTGAGCTGCACGGCGTGGAGCACGGCGGCGGCGGTCACCCTGGGCGCCGCGACCCGGAAGATTGCGGAAGAACTCGTTCAGCGGATGGTCCGGCGAGAGATCCGGGAACGGTGTACGGCCACCGCGGCGGTTGTTCGGAGCACGGTTGTTTGGCGCGCGGTTGCGGACGGTCGACCGGCCACCGCTTGAGACGTTGATGCTCACGACCGACGGCTTCACCTGCTCAACGAGATCGGCGAATGAGAACGGTGCATTTTTGCCCGGCTGAAGTTGTGCTGCGGCCGGCGTCGCAAACGCCAGCGCGGTTGCGCACGCGATTGCAGTCAACGGCATCAGCAGCTCGGACGGCCGTCGTGCAATCTGAAGCGCTCGTGCGCTTTGTCCTATCATCGAGGTTTTCCTCTTTACGTTTGCAGTCTGATAGCGACCTCGCTACCGAGGTGCGCCTTACGCGGCTATGGCGACTTTATTAATTCCCAGTAACATCGCCACAGCATTGCCGATTTGGCGTGCGGACTGGCGGGACGAGGGCTTCTTCGGCTTGGGGGACATGGCCGGAACGGTGGGGATATCACACGGATCGATCGATGGGATTCGCTGCACTGCGAAGGCCGTGCGCGTGTCTGCGCTGAGGTGTTTCGCAGTTGCGTCTGCGTTGGCGTTTGCAGGATCAGCCGACGCCGGCGCGCTAAAGGGTCCGATGCCGGCTGGCGCCGAAAGCGGCGTCACGCGCGTCGCCGTGTTCGGCAAGGATCAACGCGTCAAAGTCCCACACGCACTTGGCCGGCTTCGCCAGTCTGTCGGACTGCTTTTCAACAATCACGCCCGGACCGTCTGCTCCGCGTTTTGTGTTTCACCGCGCGTGATCGCGACGGCGGCACACTGCCTAAGCGAGGATGGCGCAAGGCTTCGCGGCGATCTTGCCTCGTTCCAATTTTCATTGAAGGCCGCCGGCAAGCAGCGTTCGGCGCGTCTCGCCGGTGCCTCTGACAACACCATCCGACACCATGTGATCCTCGGCTCTACACCTGGCGCGTCGCATGGCAAGGTCGACGCGTCGGAAGACTGGGCGCTGGCTCGTCTCGAAGCGCCCCTCTGCGGTCAACGTGCCCTGCCGTTCGAGCGTCGGGACCGCGCGTCGCTACTCAAACTCAGCAAGTCCAAGCGTGTTTTCCAGGTGTCGTTCCATCGCGACTTTGCGGATTGGCAACTTGCCTATTCGAACCCCTGCCCGCTTTCGAAACGCGCCGGCGCGATCAGCCGAAAAGACCTCGCTGGCGAATTCCGGTCGCCGGATCAACTCATGCTGCACACTTGCGACACGGGCGTTGCCTCGTCCGGCTCGCCGTTGCTGATGCTGATCGACGGCAAACCGCGGTTCGTTGCGATCAACGTCGGGACCTACGTCCAGACGCGATTGATGATGCGCGACGGCAAGGTCGTCCATCGCTTTCGGGCCGATCCGATCGCGAACACGGCGGTCATCGCCCGTGCGTTCGTCGATGTCATCGAGAGACTGGAGGAGGACGACATCCTCAGAGCACCGCGCGCGATGCGACGGTTGCAATCTCGGCTCAAGGCGATCGGTGCCTACGTCGGCCCGGTGGATGGGATGTATGGGCCGCAGACGCGGCGTGCCGTGAAGCTCGGCGAGGCGGCCATCGGTTGGTCGGAGACAGGCTTGCCGACGCGGGCACTGCTCGGGGCCCTTCGGAACATCGATGCGATCGGCGTGGCGGCCAAGACGAAGCGTGTTCGCGGTTTGCGTCCTTCGGCGACCAAGCGGCCCGCGTCGCGCGAACCGTTTAGTCTCGTCCGCGAGCGTCGTCCGACTTCAGGAGTTCGTTGAGGCGCGCCTGCTCTTCCCGAGTCAGCGGTGCGACTTGCGCGTCCCCGGCCGTCTGCACCGCACGCATGCGCATCAAAAGCCAGACGGCCAGCGCAAGAAGCAACGCCGGCGCTGCCCAGAGCAGGGTCGTCTGTAGCGTCACGCGCGGCCGAAGAAGGACGAATTCACCGTACCGCGCGACGAGGAAGTCCTTCACCTCAGCGTCCGTGTCGCCGGCGTTGAGGCGCTCGCGCACTTTGACCCGAAGGTCCTTCGCGAGCTCTGCATCGGAATCGTCAATCGACTGGTTCTGGCACACGACACAGCGCAGTTCGGCGGAGAGCGCTCGCGCACGGGCTTCAAGCGCCGGATCGGCCAGTCGTTCCGACGGCTCGAGTGCGACGGCAGAAGATACCAGCGCCACCATGGCGGCCGCGGCTGCTGCTCCGATCAACGAGATCCAACAGGCGTGCCGTGTTGGCTGTCTCACGCCGTCCTCGCAACGGCTGTTGTGCTGCGCGTCGATCGCCGCGGCGCACCGACC
>JBCBXS010000024.1:0-15732 GCA_039816475.1 Pseudomonadota bacterium
ATCGGCGATCGCCTGGCCGAGTTCGGTGCACGTTGCCTTGCCCCCCATGTCCGCCGTCAGCGCCGTCTGGGTCTCGATGACGGTTTCGATTGCATCTTCGATAGTCTTCGCGGCTTCCGGATGACCGAGGTGCTCGAGCATCATGGCAGCCGACCAGATCTGGCCGATCGGGTTGGCGATGCCCTTGCCGGCGATGTCGGGCGCCGAGCCGTGCACCGGCTCAAACATCGACGGGAAATCGCGCTCGGGATTAATGTTTGCGCCCGGCGCAATGGCGATTGTGCCGGTTGTCGCCGGACCCAGATCGGAGAGGATATCGCCGAACAGGTTCGAGCCGACAATCACATCGAACCAGTCTGGATTGCGCACGAGATGTGCGGTCAGGATGTCGATGTGGAACTGGTCGGTCCTGATGTCGGGGTATTCGGCCGAGATATCGGCGAACCGCTCGTCCCAGTACGGCATAGAGATCGAAATGCCGTTCGACTTGGTTGCTGACGTGACGGACTTGAGGCTGTGCCGCTTGGCGAGTTCGAACGCGTAACGCATGACGCGATCGCATCCCCGGCGCGTGAAGATCGCCTGCTGGATCGCCATCTCATGCTCGGTGCCTTCGGCAACGCGGCCACCCACCGACGAATACTCGCCTTCGTTGTTCTCACGCACGATCCAGTAGTTGATGTCACCGGGCTCGCGTCCTGCCAGCGGTGAAGCAAGCCCCTTGAACAGACGCACCGGGCGCAGATTGATGTACTGCTGGAACTGTCGGCGGATCGGGATCAACAGGCCCCAGAGCGACACGTGATCGGGCACACCCGGATAGCCGACAGCGCCGAGGTAGATCGCATCGTCATTACGGATCTGGTCGAGGCCGTCCTCCGGCATCATCGCACCGGTCTTCTGGAACCGCTCGCACGACCAGTCGTGGTGTTTGAATTCGAAACCCAGATCGAACCGCGAACTCACCGCCTCGAGCACGCGCAGTCCTTCCGGGACGACCTCGTTCCCGATCCCGTCGCCTGGGATCACAGCAATCGAAAGTGCGTTTGTGTTCTGCGCCACGCGTGCCTCGCCTCCCCTGCAGCCCGGCTGATCAGTCCCCTGAGACCGTTTGTGCGTGTTAGCGCGTTTCGTCTGCGAGCTAAATGGGCGCGGCCGCGTTGCATTGCGTCGTGTGCCCGCCCGCGGCCTGGAGACCACCATGAACCTTTATTTGCGCATGCTCTGGCTGCTCCTGACGGCTCGGTTCCGCCCAAGGTTCGAGACAGCGGGTGATCTCTCAGTCCTGCGCTTGCGGGTTCTCCCGAACGATCTCGACATATCACTCCATCTGAATAACGGACGTTATCTGACGCTGATGGACCTCGGGCGGACGGATTTTCTGCTTCGCTCCGGCCTTTGGCGGACGGTCCTGAAGCGCAAACTCACCCCGATCGTCTCGAGCGTGCTGATCAGATACCGGCGTGAAATCGGGCCCTTCAAGCCGTTCAACCTTGAGACGCGCGTGATCGGCTGGCGGGAGGACACGGTCATCTTCGAGCAGGCGTTCAAGTTCGCGACCGGCCGCCGCGCCGGGCAGACCGCTGCAGTCGCTTTGGTCCGCGCAGGCCTCTATGACCGGGCGCAACGCGCCTTCGCAACAGTCGAGGAGTTGGTTGCATCAACCGACCTGATCGCAACGCCTCCGGGCATCGACGCGGCAACGCAGGCGTTCCTCGACGCGGAACAGGCGATGCGGAGCCAGTCCGCCGAGCGCGCCCTCGGACCGGTGTAGGCGGCTTTAGAGCTGGCGGAGAACCTTGGGCACGGCATCGGCAAGATCGCCCGCGATGAGGCCCGCTCCAAGCGCGCGGGCTGCGGCGCCGTGCAGCCAGACAGCTTCGGAGACAGCCTCGAACACCGAGCGCGTCGGACGGGCAGCGCGGCCGGCGATGAAGCCTGCGAGCACGTCCCCGGACCCGGCGGTCGCAAGCCATGGCGGCGCATCGGTGGCGATCTCAGCCCGGCCGTCGGGGCTGGCGATCACGGTGTCTGCACCCTTGAGGACGACGATTGCGCCCGAGCGCTCTGCAGCCTTGCGGGCGCGATCAACCTTCGCGCCTTCGATGTCGGGAAAGAGCCGCGCGAACTCGCCTTCGTGCGGCGTGAGGACCACGCTGGGTGACCGGGTGCCGCTCCGCTCAGCGCGCGCGGCAATTGCGCCGAACAGCACCTCGGGCGCATCCGCAAACGATGTGATCGCGTCGGCGTCAACGACGAGCGCCGCGTCGGTCGCGAGCGCCTCACAGACGAGATCACGCGTGGTCGCACCGATGCCGGCGGCAGGGCCGATAACCGCACTCGTGATCTTGCCGCGTGCGAACAGCTCACGCCAGGCAGCCGCCGTCTGAACTTCGGCGATCATCTCAGCTGTCAGGTGTGCAGCGAGCGCTGGCAGCGACGCGGGCGCCGACGCGACGGTTACAAGGCCTGTACCGCTGCGAAGCGCGGCCCGTGCTGCGAGGCGGGCCGCACCCGTCGCTTGTGGCGCGCCGGCCCAGACGAGCGTCGCGCCGCGCTTGTACTTGTGCCGCGGTACGTCGGATTGGGCCCCGCCGAAGACCGCGGGGTCGGGCCGGATGTTTCGCGAGAGGCTGACGCTCGCAGGCATCGCTGATGGCGGAATGGCGATGTCGTGGACCGTGATCTCACCGCAATGCGCGCGGCCGGGATAAAGCAACAAGCCGGACTTCAAGCGGAAGAATGTGACTGTTCGCGCCGCTCTGATTGCAAACGACGGCACTTCGCCGGTTGTCGCGTTGACGCCACTCGGCACGTCGACGGCAAGCCATCGCGGGTGAGCCTCGGCAGCAGCCGCGACGGCATCGATCATGGCTCGCATCGCGCGCTCGGTGATGTCGTCGTAAGGACGCGCCAAGCCGGCCCCGAACACCGCGTCGATCGCAAGCCGCACCGGCCCGCCCTCCGCGAGCCGTACCGCGGCATCGCCAAACGTATGCACCGGATCGCCCCAGCGCGCGGCCATCACGCCTGCATCGCCCTTCAGCGCACCGACCGGCTTCAACGCAAAGATATCGACGTTGTAGCCGCGGGCTCTCAGCACCCGGGCTGCTACGAACCCGTCGCCACCGTTGTTGCCCGGCCCCGCGAACACCGCAATCCGGCCTCCGGTCCCGATGAGATCGCACGCTTCGTCGGCGATGGCGCGACCGGCCCGCTCCATCAGCTCAAGCGATGGGATACCCGATGCGATGGCAGCCCGGTCCGCCTCTGCCATTTCAGTCGCCGTCAGGACCTCGGGCGGCCAGACCGCGAACCGGATTTCAGGCATAGACAGAGAGTTCGATCAGGTTGTCGTCGGGGTCGCGCACATAGATCGAGCGGATCGGGCCACGCGCGCCGGTGCGGTCGACAGGCCCTTCGAGGACCGCCACGCCGTTGGCGGCCAGGCGGTCGGCTACTGCCTCCAGATCGTCGACGAGGAAACAGAGATCGCCCGAACCTGGGGTCGGAACGGCTGACTTCGGCTCGAACTCGCGGCCGGCCTCGTGCAGGTTGATCTTGTGCGGGCCGAACGACAGCGCCGTCCGGTTCTGCGGCCCGAACGTGACGGCCTCCATGCCCAGGACGCGCCCGTAAAACGCGACGGTCTTTTCGATCGACCGGACCGTCAGAACCAAATGATCGAACCCGACAACAGCACCCAACTGCTCATCCATATCTGCCTAATCCTTGCTCGCTCTGCCCAATCAACTTGCAATTTTTCGTCTGGCGGCTGTCCAAGATTTCAGCGATATCGGCCTAACTGACTGACGCGGAGAGCATAAAGCTCTCGGTAACCAATTGGCACGTCGCCTGCTTGGTGGACGCCAAAGACCTTTTGGGGAGGCGTGAATGAAAAAGATCGAGGCCATCATCAAGCCGTTCAAGCTGGATGAGGTCAAAGAAGCGCTTCAGGAAGTTGGTCTTCAGGGCATCACTGTCATCGAGGCCAAGGGCTTCGGTCGCCAGAAGGGCCACACGGAGCTATATCGCGGCGCTGAATACGTCGTTGACTTCCTGCCGAAGGTGAAGGTCGAGCTGATCGTCGACGACGGGCTGACCGAGAAAGCCGTCGAGGCGATCCAGAAAGCTGCAAAGACCGGCCGGATTGGCGACGGGAAGATTTTCATCTCAAGCGTCGATGACGCAATCCGCATCCGCACCGGCGAGACCGGCTCGGAAGCGATCTGAACCCACAGATGGCGCCGTCGCCTGATGAACACATCGCGCGCGCGGCACCCTCCGCCCGCCTTCTCAAACCCAACCTTTCATTCGACTACACAACGGGAGCACCGGAATGACTTCACCTGCTGACGTCCTGAGTATGATCAAGGAGAAGGGCGTTAAGTTCGTCGACCTCCGCTTCACAGACACACGCGGAAAGATGCAGCACGTCACCGCTGACGCCTCTTGCATCGACGAGGGAATTTTCGCTGACGGCTATGCCTTCGACGGGTCGTCGATTGCAGGCTGGAAGGGCATCGAAGCCTCAGACATGATGCTGATGATGGACCCCGCGTCCGCGCACATCGACCCGTTCTTCGCGCAATCGACGCTGGCGATCTTCTGTGATGTGCTCGAGCCCTCGACGGGTGAACCCTACGACCGCGACCCGCGCTCGATCGCGAAGCGCGCTGAGGCCTACGTCTCGTCTTCCGGCATCGGCGACACCGTGTTCTTCGGCCCGGAAGCCGAGTTCTTCCTGTTCGACGACGTCCGCTTCTGCGCCGACCCTTACGAAACCTCGTTCCGGGTCGACTCGTCGGAAATCCCGTCCAACTCGAACACCGAAATGGAGATGGGTAACCTCGGTCACCGTCCGCGGATGAAGGGTGGCTACTTCCCCGTCCCGCCGATCGACAGCGGCCAGGACATTCGCTCGGAAATGCTCGCCGTCATGGGCGAAATGGGCGTGTCGGTTGAGAAGCACCACCACGAGGTGGCCTCCGCCCAGCACGAACTCGGCATCAAGTTCGCGACGCTCACGACGATCGCAGACCACCTGCAGATCTATAAGTACGCGATCCACAACGTCGCCCAGGCCTACGGCAAGACGGCGACGTTCATGCCGAAGCCGGTCTACGGCGACAACGGCTCGGGCATGCACTGCCACCAGTCGATCTGGAAGGGCGGCGAACCGGTCTTCGCCGGCAACAAGTACGCCGACCTCTCGGAGACCTGCCTCAACTACATCGGCGGGATCCTGAAGCACGCGAAGGCCATCAACGCATTCGCGAACGCATCGACCAACTCCTACAAGCGACTTGTGCCGGGTTACGAAGCGCCGGTGCTGCTGGCCTACTCAGCGCGCAACCGCTCGGCCTCCTGCCGTATCCCGTATACGACGTCGCCCAAGGCCAAGCGCATCGAGGTTCGTTTCCCGGATCCGACAGCTAACCCGTATCTCGCGTTCACGTCCATGCTGATGGCCGGCATCGACGGCATTCAGAACAAGATCGATCCGGGCGAGGCGATGGACAAGAACCTCTACGATCTGCCGCCGGCAGAGCTCGCAGAGATCCCGACTGTCTCCGCGTCGCTGCGTGAAGCACTCGAAAGCCTCGATAAGGACCGCGAGTTCCTCAAGATCGGCGGTGTGATGACGGACGACATGATCGACGCCTACATCGAGTTGAAGATGGAAGAGGTCGAGCGGTTCGAGATGACGCCGCACCCGGTCGAGTTCGACATGTACTACTCGGTCTAAGCCCAGTCAGGGACGACGCCCTCAGGGCTGCCAACAAAGCGCGTCGGTCATGCGAATGGCCGGCGCGTTTTCGCATTCGCCGCAGAGGACTTTTTCCATTGGGCTGCGCATGATGTTGGCAGACCTGCTCGCACCCGCCGCAGCAAAGGTCCGCCCGCTGAACCCAGTTTCGCTCCGTGGTCTGGTGGCCGAATAGCGCCAAATCAGGCGGTGTGGCGCGCATAATGTCGACCTCCTCGACGGTTAGCGAAGCGCGCAAGTCTTTCTTTACTGCTCAACAACAAACTGCCGGTCTCTTGCGGGTCTGGTGGGCATTGGGTCGTGCGTCTTCTGATCGTCGATGAACGCGGTGAGCTTTGGAGTGAGACGTCCAACGTCATTCGGACGTCGTTTGCCTCGGCCTACGCCGAAGACGGCTTTTCCGCCTATCTCGTGAAGAACCTCGGCTTCGCCGCCATCGACATCTACGGCAACTCCTGCCAGCTCCGTATTCGGCCGGCGATCACCACGCAGGCGACATTCGAGACCGTCATCGGCTGGCTCTCGAGCAACGCCTACAAGAGGACCGCGCTCTCCTGGTACGACGGCGACTGGAACCTCGAGCTGCATGCGTCCCTCGATCTGATGAGCCATCGCCTCCTGCAGCTCATCAACACACGACAGCTTTCGCGACCGACCGATTTCATCGCCGAGCGCGCTGACCTCGGCACCATCACAAACTATCCCGTCCTCCGCTCGCTCGTTGAGAACTGGGACATGCTGACGGAGAACATCGACGCCGCCGGCCTGCAGCGGATCCTCCGGCAATTAACGCAAGGCCGATACACGCTCCTCAGGTACGAGGACGCAAGCGATCAACTCCTGATCGAGGATACCGGAAGCGGCTACACCACATACGGCAAGAACTGGCCGAAGGTCGGTCGTGGTTCCCCGTTCGAGAACCAGCCCGATCCCGATTACGGCCACTGGCTGCGTCGGACATTTAACGAGGCGATCGCGAGCCAGGATCCGCTCGTCCATAACGTGGATGCGATCGTGTCGACGCCGATGTTCGGGCGCTATCGCCTGCGCTACAAACGCCTGATCCTGCCGTTCCAGACTAAAGGGCAGACGTGGCTTCTAGCCAGCTCGGCGATGGAAGACCGGATCGACCTCCGCTGTATCGAACCGCTCGAGCGCGCCGGTTAGATCGTCGATCAGGTCGGCGGTCCGCATCGTCGCGAGACCGACCTTCACGCCTTCGAGGTGGTTGTTCTCGAAGATCACATCGTAGGCGACATCCGTGTAACCGGCCCGGCGCGCGACGCCTCCCTTCGCAACGCCTTCGGCAAAGAACGTCATCGTCAGGTCGGTCGCCCAGCGACTGAGCGCGTGCGCGCGCGAGATCCGCGGAAGAATGCCGGTGAGGCCGGTCCCTCGCACATCCGGATGGCACCAGACGCCGCCGGAGAAAACGACACGCCCGGTAATGCGCTCGGCATCGGGGATGGTGACGCGGCAGCCCTCGCCGGGCTTCGCCTGCGCGTCCGGGTCAGCGTAGAACAGCCGCAGGCTTTCGGCTTCGTCGCGAAAGTTGGTGTGGGCCCAGCCGAAGAAGCGGCCGGCCTGCGTTGCCATCACCGCGCCGCTTGCGTCGCGGGCGATCAGGCAGAAGCCATCGCCGTCCGGTATGCCGTAAGCGGGATTGAAGAGCGGGAGCAACGGGATCCATGTGTCGCGATTGGCTTCGTTGATCGCAACGAGCGTCTCGAGCGGCTCGAAGGTGAGCTTCAGGCCGTGGCCTGCGAGATGTGCTTCGGCTGCGAGAAAGTAACGTCCGAGGAGGGGGCGCGGGCCGTAGACGATGTCGATGCCATCGCGGAACGCGATGGGTGGGCTGACGGCCGACGAAGATGCCGACGGCGTCGCGATGCGCGCAGTTGATTGGGCCTCAGTCATGGACGGCTGCGCCTCCCCATCACGGCGGACACAGAAGGTTAACGGCAGCTTGACGACTTTGCCAAGCCGAGACGGACCCGGCGAACTGACGCGCTTTGCGCGGCAAGGTTCGAAGGTCATAAGTGAGGAAACTGCGGGCGCCGACGCCTAGCGACGGTCCGCTGCAAACGCCACCGACACCCGAGAGGACGCTTCCCATGACTGACGCGACCACGACGCCGAAACTTCTCGAGGGGTGGACAACACCGTTTGCGGTACCGCCGTTTGCCGAGACCCAACCTGCCGACTTTCCGCCGGCCTTCGACGCCGCCTTTGCCCGGCACACGCAGCAGATCGAGACGATTGCCACCAACGCGGAGCCGGCGACGTTCGAGAACACGGTCGTTGCCATGGAGCGGACCGGTCGCGATCTGCGGCGTGTGGCAGCAATGTTCTACAATCTGACCGGCGCGCACACGAACGACGATATCAAAGCGATCGAGCGCGATCTCGCACCGCGGATGGCGGCGCACTACAACGCAATCACCTCCAACGCGGAGCTGTTCGCGCGGATCGATACGGTGAATACCGCAGTGCAGTCCGGCGACGTCACGCTGGACGGCGAAGACGCGCGCCTACTCGAGCGCACGCATCTGGGCTTCACGCGGGCCGGCGCGGCGCTGCCCGATGACAAGAAAGCCCGTCTCGGCGAGATCAAATCCCGGCTCGCCGAACTCGGCACGACGTTCTCGCAGAACGTGCTGGCCGACGAAGCCGCTTACGAACTGCCACTTGAGGCCCCAGCCGATCTCGAAGGCCTGCCTCAGTTCGTCATCGATGCGGCAGCCTCTGCTGCGGAAGAACGCGGCAGCGATGCAAGCCATGTCGTCACGCTGTCGCGCTCGCTGATCGAGCCCTTCCTCATGTTCTCAACGCGCCGCGATTTGCGTGAGCAGGCGTTCAAGGCGTGGACCCTTCGCGGGGCCAACAACAATGCCAACGACAACCGCGAGATCGTCGCCGAGATTCTGAAGCTCCGCCAGGAGCGCGCGGAACTGCTCGGCTACGAGACCTTCGCGCACTTCAAGCTTGAAGACAGCATGGCCGAGACGCCGGAGCGCGTCAGCGATCTCCTGATGACGGTGTGGGCACCGGCGGTGACGCGCGCGAATGAGGAAACGCAGGTCCTCGAAGACGCCGCCCGCGCCGATGGCGCAAACATCGAGTTGGCGGCCTGGGACTGGCGCTTTTACGCAGAGAAAGTTCGCCGCGAGAAATACGACCTCGACGAAGCGGAAGTGAAACCGTTCTTCGCCCTCGACAACATGATCGATGCCGCCTTCGAGACAGCCAACCGCCTGTTCGGCCTCTCGTTCACCGAACGCACCGACCTCGACCTCTACCACCCCGACGTGCGTGCCTGGGATGTGACCGACGCAGACGGAAACCACGTCGGGCTGTTCCTCGGCGATTACTTCGCGCGTGCCTCGAAGCGGTCCGGCGCGTGGATGAGTGCCTATCGCGGTCAGCGCAATCTCGATGAAAGCGTGCGCCCGATCATCGTCAACGTCTCGAACTTCGCAAAGGCGCCAGCGGGTCAGCCGACACTGCTCTCGTTCGATGACGCGAGAACGCTGTTTCACGAGTTCGGCCATGCGCTTCACGGCCTGCTCTCGAACGTCACCTATCCGAGCCTCGCGGGGACGAGCGTCGCACGCGACTTCGTCGAGTTGCCGTCGCAGCTCTATGAGCACTGGCTCGAGACCGATGAAATTCTGACGAAGTATGCAACACACCACGAGACCGGCGCGCCGATGCCGGCAGCGCTGCGCGAAAAGCTGACCGCCGCGCGCAACTTCAATCAGGGGTTTGCGACCGTCGAATATCTCTCGTCGGCGCTCGTCGATCTTGCGTTCCACAGCGATGCGGCGGCGCTCAGCGAGGACCCGATCGCGTTCCAGGCGCGCGTTCTCAAGTCAATCGACATGCCGAGCGCGATCGTCATGCGACATGCGACGCCGCACTTCCTGCATGTGTTCGCCGGCGACGGATACTCGTGCGGCTATTACAGCTACATGTGGTCTGAGGTGCTCGACGCCGATGCGTTCACAGCGTTCGAGGAGACGGGCGATGTCTTCAATCCCGCGCTTGCCGACCGTCTGCGCGCCTTCATTTACGGCGCCGGAGGCCTTCGCAAGGAGAGCGATGCCTACATCGCGTTCCGCGGGCGGATGCCGGACGTGACGGGCCTGCTCGAAAAGCGCGGTCTGGCGGATGCAGCTTAGGCGGCGCCCGGCTTACACGTAGAACAGTACTGCGACAGCGATGAGCGCGATGACTGCGAGATCGGTCATCCGCCCGAAGTGCGTGACCCAGAGCCAAACGCGTTTGCGGATGGCGGACCAGTCGAGTGTGTAGGCTGCGCCGAGGACGAGGCCGACCATCAGGCCGGGCAGGAACGACGCGTAGGGGAAATCGCGGATCGCTGCGAACGATACATCGCGGAAGGCCAGCGCCCGCGGGTCGAACAACGACCCAACGAGCCCGATCAGCAGACCGACCAGGACGATGGATGAGACCTGAAACGTGTGGACCATGGACGCGGCCTTCGGGCAGCCCATTCGCTGCAACGCATTAACGATGCAACAACCCTAACGAGGCCCTGACAACAACCGGTTAAAGCAGACCGAGATCGGCAAGGTTGCGGCGCATTTCGGCGGGCATTCGGGCGACGTCATCGCCGGCCTTGCCGAAGTCTTCCGGCGCATCTTCAGGTTTCAAGTAACGCCATCCCTGGAACGGGCGCCTCGGTGTCGGGCGGACCGGTACTAGATCGCGGTGCAGCATGATGAGACAGCACGTCGTCCCGTCGGCGCGGGTGCCGTCTTCAAAGCCGACGACCCTTTGACGAGCCTGAATGACACCGCGGATCACCCAGTAGATCGATCCGCCGTCGAGCACCTCCTCCTGGCGCTTAGGCACCATCCGGGTTGCATGAAACAGTCGGCTGCCAGCGCCCGCCGCTTTCTGGTGGCGCAGGCGTGCGGACTGGAACTCGGCGAGGTGCTCGAGGCTCTCGCATCCGACGGACAACTTGATGATGTGAACCGTCATGGGCCTGTCCGATCAGTCCTGAGCGCTGCCATCGTCGTCTGAAACAATCGTGCAGACGACCTGGCGTTCCGCGACCTGTTGATCCTGCGAGACGCTGAAGCCACTGACCTCGCCGGCGCGCGTTGCCGAGACCAGATGCTCCATCTTCATCGCCTCGATCACAACGAGGCGGTCGCCGTCCGCCACGGTGTCTCCATCGGCAACGAAGACCCGCGCGACCCGTCCGTTGATCGGCGCGCGGATGACGCCGTCACCGGCATCATCGTCGTCTTCGGCGTTGCCGGCCACCGGAAGCGCGAACGAGGTGTGGACAAGATCATCGACAACGAACACGCGGTCGTCCGAGGCGACGGCTGTGACAGGTGACGCGGCATCTGATGTTGCGCCGGCGGTGTCCAAGTCAGACGAGAGGATTGAAAGCCCATCGGCAGCCCACGCGATCTCCACCGACTGCGGCGCTGAGTTGATCAGAACGGATCGCGTTTCCCGGCGCGCTTCGCCGAGCGCGAACCCGTCCCGCGCCTGCCACACGGCGTGGACGGCAGGCAGCTCACGGCCCGTTGGGGTTTCCGGGCTTTCAAACAGCCGTTCGAGACCAACGGCGATCGCCCGATGGCTAATCGGCGCCTGGCTCAGCTCCCCGAGATCTCGCGCGATCAGACCCGTATCGAGCGTCGTGGGTGTCTCGCCCGACGCGCGATCGGCAGCGGCGACGTCATCGTGCAGAAGCAGCGCGCGCAGGAACCGAGCGTTCGTCGGGAAACCCACCACCGTCGTCGCGGATAGTGCATCGGCCAGCGCCAGTCGTGCCGCCTCGCGGGTTGGCGCATGCGTAATCAGTTTTGCGATCATCGAGTCGTAGAAAGGGCTTACGACATCGCCACTGCCGACACCGGTCTCGACCCTAAGGCCCTCACCTGCCGGCGTGTCGAACCCGTGGATCGTGCCGACCGACGGTTGAAAGCCCTTCGCGGGATCTTCGGCGCAGAGCCGCACTTCGATTGCATGGCCGCTGATTTCGATGTCGTCCTGCGCGCAGGTGAGCGCCTCGCCGGACGCGACCCGAAACTGCCACTCGACCAGATCGAGCCCGGTAATCATCTCGGTCACCGGATGCTCAACCTGCAGCCGCGTATTCATCTCGATGAAGTACCAGCCGTCGTCGCCGGCATTCGGTTCGACGAGAAACTCGACAGTGCCGGCACCGGCATACCCGACTTCCTTGGTCAGGCGGACGGCTGCATCGCACATCGCGTCGCGAACGTCGGATGAGAGGCCCGGTGCGGGGGCTTCTTCGATGACTTTCTGGTTGCGCCGCTGCAGCGAGCAATCGCGTTCGAAAAGATGGAGTGCATTGCCGTGGGTGTCGCCGAAGACCTGCACCTCGACGTGGCGGGGCCGTGTGATCGCGCGTTCGATCAGCACCGTCGCGTCGGCGAAGGCCGAGGCCGCTTCACGCTGAGCGCTTTCGAGCGCATCGGCAAAGTCCTCGGGCGCGGTCACAAGACGCATGCCGCGGCCGCCTCCGCCCGAGACCGCCTTGATCATCACGGGGTAGCCCATACCGTCGGCGGCCGCCTTAAGCGCGTCGGCTGATTGGTCCGCGCCGCGATAACCGGGAATGGTCGGGACGCCCGCGCGCTCAGCAATCTCCTTGGCAGCCGCCTTCGAGCCGAGCGCTTCCATCTGTGCAGCCGTCGGCCCGACGAACGTCAGACCGGCCTCGGCCACGCGCGCGGCAAAGCCCGCGTTCTCCGACAGAAACCCGTAGCCCGGGTGGATCGCATCGGCGCCGGTCGCTTTCGCGGCATCGAGGATCGCATCGATCGAGAGATAGCTCTCGGTCGCAGGGCCAGGACCGATGCGCACTGCCTGATCGGCCATCGCGACATGGCGCGCATGTGCGTCGGCGTCCGAATAGACCGCGACGGTCTCGATGCCGAGGCGCTTAGCCGTTCGCATGATCCGGCAGGCGATCTCGCCGCGGTTCGCGATGAGCACACGCTTCAGCATCGGCGCTGTCCCTGATCTACTTTTGAACCGGCGTGCAGAAGCCGGTGTACTGCGCCGTCATTGGCTGACCGAGCAAGCCCACGTGCCGCGAGTGAACAGCAGGCGCCGGCGCTCCGCTCTCGGCGGGCTCGTAGATCGTTGTGATGTTGAGGAAGCCTTCGGTGATGACTTCGAGATAGTGGTTGGCGTTGATCGCGCGCACGATGCGGAGCTGGCCGCGTCCTGACCCGGTGACCAGTTCCGCAGTCTGGCGCCGCAGGTCGATGGCTGCGACGTCGAAGCTGAGCGCTGCTGCATCGCCCCCCTTGAACGCGCCGGCCTCGAAGTTCTGGACGCGGCCCTGCTCGAACGAGCACTTGTAGCGCAACGTCGATGCGCTCGACGTTGGCGCCTGCGCCACCATCGTCGTCGTCATTGCGGCTGAAAGCGCGGATGCCGCCGCCACACGCAAAAGCGTGCGCCATGACCAAGCCAGCGGTTTTCTCAAACCGCGCGTCTTCCGGCTTTGATTGCCAATCATGATCGTCCCCCTCGGATTCTACATCCGGAACACGCCGAACTTGGTCGGCGCAATCGGCGCGCTCAGCGCCGCTGCGAAACTGAGAGCCAGCACCCGCCGCGTCTCGGCCGGCGCGATCACGCCGTCGTCCCAGAGCCGCGCGGTGGCGTAATACGGGTGGCCTTCCAACTCGTATTGGTCGGCGATCGGGGCCTTGAACGCGGCTTCGTCTTCAGCCGACCACGTGTCGCCCTTGGCCTCGATATTGTCCCGGCGAACGGTCGCGAGCACGGTGGCTGCCTGCGCGCCCCCCATCACCGAGATGCGCGCGTTCGGCCACGCGTAAAGAAACCTCGGGCTGTAGCCACGCCCACACATCGCGTAGTTGCCGGCACCGTAGCTGCCTCCGATCAGAACCGTGATCTTCGGGACGTTCGCGCAGGCGACGGCTGCCACCATCTTCGCGCCATGCCGCGCAATGCCGCTGGCTTCAGCAT
Organism: Pseudomonadota bacterium; assembly: GCA_039816475.1. Lineage (GTDB taxonomy): Bacteria > Pseudomonadota > Alphaproteobacteria > Rhizobiales > Hyphomicrobiaceae > JBCBWG01. The sequence goes on from JBCBXS010000024.1 coordinate 13,790, forward strand.
CGCGGCCAACCATAAAGCCCGTGATGTTCTGCAAGAACAGAAGCGGCGTCTGACGCTGGCAGGCGAGTTCGATGAAGTGAGCTGCCTTTTGCGCCGTCTCGGAATGCAGGATGCCGTTGTTTGCGAGGATCGCGACGGGCAGTCCTTCGATATGCGCAAATCCTGCGACCAGAGTGGTGGCAAAGCGCGCCTTGAACTCGTCGAACTCGGAGGCGTCCACAAGCCGCGCGATCACTTCGCGGATATCGTACTGCGTGACGAGATCGGACGGCACGCAGCCATCGATTTCGGCGGGGTCATACTTGGGCGGGCGCGCTGCGATTTGGGCGACGCTTGCACCAACCGTCGGCGGAAGCGTGGCAACGATCGCCCGCATCCGCATCAACGCGTCGGTGTCATCGGCCGCCAGATGATCGGCGACACCGGAGAGGCGCGTGTGGACGTCACCGCCGCCGAGGTCTTCGGCTGAGACCGTCTCGCCGGTCGCCGCTTTGACCAGCGGTGGACCACCGAGAAAGATCGTGCCCTGATTTCGGACGATGATGCTCTCATCGCTCATGGCCGGGACGTAAGCGCCGCCCGCCGTGCACGAGCCGAGCACAGCTGCGAGCTGCGGAATGCCGTCGGCGGACATGCGCGCCTGATTGAAAAAGATGCGTCCGAAGTGATCGCGGTCGGGAAAGACTTCGGTCTGGTGGGGCAAGTTCGCGCCACCTGAGTCGACCAGATAGAGGCACGGCAGCCGGTTCTCCCAGGCGATCTCCTGCGCGCGCAGATGCTTCTTCACGGTGATCGGGTAATACGTACCGCCCTTCACGGTGGCGTCGTTGCAGACGATCACACATGGCCGGCCGTGGACGGGACCGATCCCGGTGATGATCCCGCCGGACGGCACCTCATCGTCGTAGAGGCCGTTGGCGGCAAGTTGCGACAGCTCAAGGAACGGCGCACCCGGATCAATGAGCTTCAGGATGCGATCGCGCGGCAGCAGCTTTCCGCGATCGAGATGACGCGCCCGCGATCGTTCCGAACCGCCGAGTGCCGTTTGAGCACGCCGCGCATTCAGGTCGTCGACCAGGCCTGCCATTGCGCGCTGGTTCGCGGCGAAGTCCTCGGATTGTGTTGAGACGTTCGAGGTCAGGATCACGACGGAAAGCTCGGCTCACAGACGGGCAGAAACAGGCATTGGCTCTGCTTACCCTATCGCGGAGCCGAGGTCTCGCGGTGCTACGTCCTGCACACAGCCGCACCGATCATTATTGGCGGGCACGCTCCGGCTCGGGTTCCGTCGGGCGGAGCGAAGCGGTCTCGGACGCGCCGAGCCGTAAGGGACGCACGATGAGCGTCAGCGTCCCGGTGAGCGCTGCGAGCACGTTGAGCCTGTCGCCATCGGCCGGCCTGACGCGTTCGACCTCAAGCGACTTGAAGTTTGCAGACAGCGTGACGCCCGGCGCAACCTGACGGCTGAGCGCGGCACTGATTTCATAGGCCGCCTTCGCCAGCGCGGGGCCGACCGTTCCGGATACCGCGTCACGGAACCGTTCGGCGAAGGGTTCGGCTCCGAGCGGAATGGCGACGTCGGGCCGTCGGATCCCCGGCGCGCCGATCGTCGGAAACGCCGCCCCCTCGAGCCTGAGGGTTCCGCGCTTTGACGAAACAACAGGCCGGCCAACGAGATGAATGCGCCCGGTCGTATCGGCGAAGCGCGGCGGCGCGAGGACCTCGGCTTCAAGCTCAAGCGTCAGATACCGTTGCGCACCGCCGAGACGCGCCGCATCGATCCGGAGTTTTAACTCCGGCGACACCGCCGATCGGCGGTTGGTGATGATCTCGCCGGTTGGAAACGCCGCTGCAATCCGCGCCTGCATGTCGTCAAGCGCGAGCGGGATAGAGACCGGCACGCGGGCTGCGGTCTGCTGCGGCGCGGTTTGGCCTTCCGAGGT
>JBCBXS010000250.1:0-4254 GCA_039816475.1 Pseudomonadota bacterium
CGCGATCGGTGCGGGCCGTGCTCTGGGGCGGCGCGCTTGTTGCGATCATCTCGGCGTTGCTCGTGGCGTTCGCCTATCAGGCTGTTGTCGAGACGCTGACGCGGCAGCATGTGGCCCTGTTGGACGAAGAGGTGGCCGTCCTCGCAACGTTCGCTGAGCAGACAAGCCCTGCAGCCCTTGCAGCGACCCTTGCAAAACCCACCAACCGCCTGTTTCGCGTCGAAGATGCGTCCGGCAGCGTGCTCGCCGGCACATTGGGTCCGGCCCCCGATGAGGCGGGTGGCGGGGCGCGCAACGTATACCGCCTGCAACAGGACGTCGGCGCGCTTGAAGCCGGCACGCTGATCGCGCGTGTGAACGTGGCGCTCCGGTCCGGCGGCTCCGTCAGCGTCGCGCGCGCGCTGACGCCGGTGACGACGTTCTCGAAGTTTCTCCTGACTGGATTTCTGATCGGGCTCACGGCGTTGGTCGCACTCGTCGCGCTGATGGCCTCGGCGACGTCCCGGAGGACACGGCGCCGGATCGCGGAACTCACGCAGGCGAGCGAAGAGATCATGGCCGGTGACCTGAAGCGCCGGTTGGCCGTCTCACGAAACCAGGACGAGATCGACGAACTGGCCTGCGCGGTCAATCGCATGCTCGACCGGATCGGTGACTTGATGACGGGCTTGAAGGACGTCTCCGACAACATCGCCCATGATCTGAAGACGCCGCTCAACCGGATGAGAGCGCGAACGGAGAGCGTGTTGCGGTCGGCGAGATCGGAAGCCGACTTGCGTGACGGTCTCGAGCAGACCATTGACGATGCCGACGGGCTCATTCGGACCTTCAACGCGATGCTGGTTGTCGCGCGTCTTGAGGCAGGTGCCGTTGCCCGCTCGTTTGAAGCGTTCGATCTGTCGGCGCTCGCGAGCGATGTCGTCGAACTTTACGCGCCGCTCGCCGACGAGCAGGGAAGCCAACTCAATCTGGCCGCCGCGGACGGCTGCCTCATTGACGGCAATCGCAATCTGATCACCCAGGTCGCGACCAACCTGCTGGAGAACGCGCTGAAGTATGGGCGGCCGGCGAATTGCAGCAAACGGCAGACGATAGACGTCGAAGTCCGCCGCGAGCGGGGACGCGTTGTGCTGACGGTCTCCGACAACGGGCCGGGAATCCCCGTGTCGGATCGCGCGCGCGCGCTCGATCGCTTCGGACGGCTTGAGGCAAGCCGTACAACACCTGGGAGCGGCCTCGGCCTTAGCCTCGTCCGCGCCATCGCGGGTCTGCACGGGGCCACGCTTGCACTCGAGGCGAACAACCCTGGGCTTCGCGTCGTTGTCACGTTCGATGCGGCGGCGACGAAACAGACGCCGATTGCGCAGAAGCCCGTGCCCGAGCCCGTTTGACCCGCGGCATCGAACCATCGTTCAGTCGTCGACGGCAGAGCCGGCGAACAACGCGCCGGCGGCTGATCGCGACCCCGAGAGCCACGTATGAGCCGCTTCGCACCTGACAGCCTGATCGCGCGGCTCGATCCGGCGCGGTTCCCCCGCCATCCGCGTGGCAACGGCGGCTCGGGCTTTGACCGGGAGAGCTTTACACGTGAAGCCGAGACCGCCGGGGTCTCGGACGCCGAAATAGACGAGATACTGCAGGACCCCGCCGCGCAACTGCTTGATGCGACGGCTGCCTGCTCGCCCTTTCTTGCAGGTCTTATCCGCCAGGACGCAGCACGACTTGTCCGGTTGCTGTCTGCGCCACCCGATCAGTCGTTCAACGATCTGCTCGACACACTCGTCCAGACGCAGGCAGCTCTTGATCCGGACAACACCGGGCTCGCGCATCTCATGGCCGCTGCTCGCCGAACCAAGGGCGAAGTCGCGCTGTTGACGGCGCTTGCTGATCTCGGCGGCGTTTGGCCGGTGATGAAAGTGACCCGCGTGCTTTCGCGCTTCGCCGATACGGCGGTGGCAGCATCGGTGCGGTTTCTGTTTCGCAAGGCCGCGGCAAAGGGCGACTGGCTGACCGAGCGGCCCGACCAGCCAGACTTCGATTCCGGTTATGCGGTGCTCGCAATGGGAAAGCACGGCGCCAACGAGCTCAACTACTCGAGCGACATCGATCTGATCGTCGTCTACGACCGCGAGATGGCGCGCGTCCGAGATGGGATTGAGACACACGCGTTCTATGTCCGGCTGACGCAGGAGCTTGTGAAGCTCCTCCAGCAGCGGACGCCGGACGGCTACGTGTTCCGCGTTGATCTTCGCCTCAGACCCGATCCGGCGGCGACGCAGGTCGCCGTACCGATGGACGCCGCCGCTGTCTACTACGAGAGCGTCGGTCAGAATTGGGAACGCGCGGCGATGATCAAGGCGCGTCCTGTTGCCGGCGATCTGGAGACGGGCCGCGATTTCGTCGATAGCCTGAGCCCGTTTGTCTGGCGCAAGTATCTCGATTTCGCAGCGATCGCCGACATCCGTGCGATGAAGCGGCAGATCCACGCTCACAAGGGCTTCGGCTCGATCACGGTGCCCGGCCATAACGTGAAGCTCGGGCGCGGCGGCATTCGCGAGATCGAGTTCTTCGCACAAACGCAGCAGCTGATTGCCGGCGGCCGCCAGCCGGAGCTGCGGACACCGGAAACGCTCGAGGCGCTGTCTCGCTTGGCGCATCGCGACTGGATCGATAGCCCGGCGGCGACCGAGCTGACCGATGACTACAAAGCACTCCGAGTGCTCGAGCACCGCATTCAGATGATCGCGGATGAGCAGACACAGCAGTTGCCATCCGACGATGATGGCCTCGATCGGATTGCAGCGTTTAGCGGCTTTGAGACCCGCGAAGCGTTCGCGGACGATCTCACCGCGCGACTGACGCGCGTGCACGGGCATTATGCGGCGCTGTTTGAACGGCCGGACCGATCGGCGACACAGCCGACGGTGGACGACGGCGGTTGCGACAACCTCATCTTCTTTGGCGAGGATGACGATCCCTCGACCCTGCAGGCCCTCGACGACCTCGGGTTTTCCGATCCGGCCCGCACGGTCGGCTTCTTTCGAAGTTGGCACCGCGGCCGCTACCGGGCGCTTGCGACGGCACGGGCGCGGGAGGATCTCAGTTCGCTGCATCGCGATCTGGTGCTCGCCTTTGCAGAGACCGTCGATCCGGACGCCGCCGTCGTCGGTTTCGATCGCCTGCTTGCTGCACTCCCAGCGGGCGTTCAGTTCTTCGCACTGTTGGCGGCCAATGCGAACCTTCTGCGGTTGATCGCAAACATCGTTGGATCCGCGCCAAGGCTCTCCCAGACGCTTGCCCGGAGGCGGTCCGTCATCGACGCGCTTGTCGACCCACGCATCATCGGGGAGGTCCTGCCGGGACCAAGTGAACTCGACAGCCTCGTCGCGCAGGAACTCGCGAAAGCTGCAAGCTACGAAGACGTTCTGGATCGCGCGCGCGTCCTTGGTGCCGAGCAGCAGTTCCTCATCGGCGTTCGCGTGCTGGCGGGCTCAGTCGGCGCCGAGGTGGCCGGGCGCGCTTATGCCGATCTCGCCGAAGCTCTGATCCGTGGGTTACATCGTGCCACGACAACCGCGTTCGAGGCGCAGAACGGTAACGTTCGCGGTTGGGATGCAGCGGTGATCGCTATGGGTAAGCTCGGCGGTCACGAGATGACGGCTGCCTCAGACATCGACCTCATCGTGGTCTACGGCGGCCCGGACGACGTCAAGCAGAGCAGCGGCGCGCGGCCGCTTGCACCGAGCCAGTACTACGCGCGGCTCACGCAACGTCTGATCGCAGCGCTCTCCGCGCCAACCTCGGAAGGCGGGCTCTACCAGGTGGACATGCGCCTTCGACCGTCTGGCCAGAAGGGACCCGTCGCAACCGGCTTTGCGAGTTTCGAGAGTTATCAGCAGAACGATGCCTGGACGTGGGAGCACATGGCGCTCACGCGCGCCCGTGTCGTCTCAGGGCCTCCGGAACTCACTGAGGCGCTCGCCGACGTTATCCATCGCGTACTCACCAGCCCCCGCGATCGCGCAAAGACGGCGCGGGACGTTCGCGATATGCGCCAGCGCGTCTGGGAGGAGAAGGGTGGCGAGACGTGGCATCTCAAACAGGCGCGCGGCGGGCTCGTCGACCTTGAGTTCCTCGTGCAGTTTCTGCAGCTGATCCACGCGGCAGAGCACCCGAATGTTCTCTCGCAGAACACTGAGACGTCGCTGAGGGCGCTCAATGCCGCCGGCCTCTTGGGCCCGCACGGTCCTGACC
>JBCBXS010000251.1:0-4247 GCA_039816475.1 Pseudomonadota bacterium
CTACCTTGTCGATCTGATCAGACCATTCGAGAAGGACGAGCCGAGCGCTTCCGTCGCTGGCCTAGCTGACAACGACCTCACACCGGTCGCCATTCTCGGCCTCGAATGGTTGATGAACGCGCCGCGCTTTGAAGAGATTGCGGTCGCAGAGGATGGCTTGCCAGTCTGGCTGAGCTGCGTCGATCCTCGTGTCTATGCGGTCTACAAGCAGTGGCTCGCAACGAAGGCCGAGGGCCGCGAAGCAATCAAACGGCGCCGGGATGGGGCCCAGGCGAAGGCCGTTGCGCACCTCGCGACCGAGTACTTGCGTATGCCGCTTCAGGCAAAAGAGCTGACAGCTTTGCCGATCGAGCTCGTGAAGGCCGCCAAGTTGATCGCGTAACGTACAACCCCAGTCGTCACCCGCTGTTTCTTAGGCCAGCTGCGATGCCGTTGATGGTCAGTTGGATGCCGCGGAGGACTTTGGGGTCGTCGTTGCCGGCGCGGTGTTGGTGGAGAAGCGCCACCTGCAGGTGATTGAGCGGATCGAGATAGGGGAAGCGGTTGTTCATGGATCGGAGCAGCAGCGGATTGCCGGCGAGCAGATGATCGTTGCCGGTGATGCCCATCACCGCTTCGATGGCGCGGGCCCGTTCGGCTCTGATCTTCGTGAAAATCGTCTCGCGGAGGCCCTCGTCCTCCACGAGTTCCGCGTAACGGCCCGCGATCGGAATGCTGGTTTTCGAAAGCACCATATCGATGTTGGAAATCTGCGTCGTCAGGAACGGCCACTGGTCGTAGAGCCGGCGCAAATAGGCGAAGCCGAGCTTCGGATTGTCTTCGACCCAGGCGAGCACAGCGGTGCCAAAGCCGTACCAGCCGGGCAGCATCACGCGCGCCTGCGACCAGCTGAACACCCACGGGATCGCGCGGAGATCTTCGATCCGTCCCATCGCCTTGCGGGATGCCGGTCGCGAGCCGATGTTCAGCGTCGCGATTTCAGTGATGACCGTCGACTGCCAGAAGTAGTCGGCGAAGCCCGGCGTCTCATAAACCAGCGCGCGGTAGGCGGCGAACGCCCGCGCTGAGAGATCATCGAACGCCGCGAGGTCTTCCGGGCCGGGCGCGAACTGGCTGTCGGATGCAAGCGACGCCTCGATGGTTGCTGCGACCTGGATCTCGAGATTGCGCCGTCCAAGGGCTGAGTTCGTGTACTTGCTCGAGATGATCTCGCCTTGCTCGGTCATCCGGAACTGGCCGTTCACCGCGCCCGTTGGCTGCGCGAGGATCGCATCGAAGCTCGGGCCGCCGCCGCGTCCGACCGTCCCGCCGCGACCGTGGAACAGTCTCAGCCGAAAACCGTGCCGCTTGAACAGCTCGATCAGATTGACTTCCGCCTTGTAAAGCTCCCAGCCGGACGTGAGATACCCGCCGTCTTTGTTGCTGTCGGAATAACCGAGCATGATCTCCTGCACGCCCTCGCGCGCATCGACCAGCGCGCGGTAAGCCGGCAGGCCGAGCGCCGCGTCCATGATCTCGATGCAATTGCGCAGGTCCTCGATCGTCTCGAACAGCGGGACGATGTTGACGGCGCTGCCCCCTTCCGCGGTGACGAGGCCGGCTTCTTTAAGGAGCACAGCGAGTTCGAGAAGATCGGAGACGCTTGCCGCGTTCGAGATGATCGCGTTCGGGATCACATGCCGACCGAAGCGGTCATGCGCGGCCTTCGCCGTACGCAGAATTCCCAACTCGCGCTCGGTCTCGTCGCTGTAGGCAAGGTGCGGCCGGACCAGCGGGCGCTTACCAGCGAGTTCTTCGGAAAGCCTTGCGACGCGGGCTGGCTCATCGAGCGCTGCGTAATCGCACTCCGGATCGACCGCTGCGATGAGTTCAGCGATCGTCTTCTCGTGCACGGACGCATTCTGGCGAAGATCGAGACTTGCGAGATGGAAGCCGAAGCAGTCGATCGCGCGGCGGACGTGGCGAAGGCGGCCGCGGGTCAGGCCACCGGCACCGGTCTCGACCAACGCATCGTGGATGACACTCAGATCAGCCGCGAGTTCGGAGGGATGGTGATAAGCCCCGAGCCCCTCTGACGCGCCTTGCTTGGATGCGGTCCCGTCGAGACCGGCAGGCGTCGCGGCCAGCCGTTGCCGCATGCCCGAAAGCGCCAGCCGGTAGGGTTCGACGGCACGGTGCGGATCAGTGGTGCCAGCTTTGTTGGCGAGGTCCTGCAAGGCAGGCGGCACACCGATCAGAAGCGATGAAAGCGACAACTCGCCTTCGAGGCGTTCGAGCTGCTCGGCATGGAATGCGAGCGCCTTCTCAGAATGCATGCGCAGTGTATCGGAGAGCACCTCTGCCGTGACGAACGGGTTGCCGTCGCGGTCTCCGCCGATCCATGAGCCGATGCGCAGGAACGACGGAAGCGTGACGGGCGCCGCATTGGCGCCGGACGGTCCCGACCCGGATTGCGTCGTGGCATCGTCGCCATGCACCAGAGCGGTAAGCTTGTCCTCCAGCTCAGCGTAGAGGGCAGGAAGCTGCCGGAAGAACGTGTAGTCATAGTACGTCAGGCCGTTGGTGACCTCGTCCTGCACTGTCAGCTTGTTCTGGCGCAGCAGGTTTGTGTGCCAAAGACCCAGGATGGCGCGACCGAGCTTGGCGAGTACCTCATCCCGCTCGTCGTCGGTGAGATTGCCGCGGTCGAGCCGATCGAGCAGATCGGCCATCTGAATTTCGCGCCGCATCGTCGAACGGCGACGCACCTCGGTCGGGTGCGCCGTGAGAACCGGCGAGACGTGCGCGGTCTCAAAGAAATCGACGATCTCCTGCGGAGCATGCCCCGCATCCTGCGCCCGCTTCAGCGCGCGAGAGAGTGAGCCCGGGCGCGGCGCCGTGCCAGCCAACTGATGCGCGCGCGAACGCCGGATGTGGTGCTCGTCCTCCGCCATGTTGGCGAGATGCGAGAAGTAGCTGAACGCGCGGATCACCTCGACGGACTGATCGGGCTCGATGCTCTCGAGAAGCTTGGAAAGATCGCTTCGCGCCTGCGCATCGTCTTCGCGGTAGAGGCGCACCGAGATCTGCCTGATGGTCTCGACCAGATCGAAGACCTCCTGGCCTTCCTGCACGCGAACGGTGTCGCCGAGCAGCGTGCCGAGCAGGCGGATGTCGTCATGCAGCGGCTGGTCCTTCGCGACGGGACTGACCGAAACCGCGATCGGGTCCTGGGCTGACGGATCAGTGCTCATGCGTGTCTCCAGACTTTCAGAGGTTGGCGTTGCCTCCGGACGCGTCTCACGCTGACGGGCGGTGCCGCCTTCATCAGCCTGCGCTCTTTCCGCCTGTTATGGCACGGGCCACGCCGGTTGTTCCAGGAAAGGTCAGGGGCAGGCCGCGATCTGAGCGGACGGCGAGATATGCCCACGCTTCGGCTTCGACCGCATCACCATCGAAGCCCGCGTCTTCGGCGATGATGACCGGGACGCCAAGCTGGTCCGACAGTGCCGCCATGATCGCGCGGTTGTGCCGCCCGCCGCCGGCCACGATCCACTTCGCCGGCGCTTCCGGCAGATGGTCCCGTGCCTGGGCGATCGAAGCAGCCGTTATCGCAACCAGCGTCGCAGCACCGTCTGCGGGGGATAGCCCCGTGACGAGATCCCAGAAGAACGTATTGCGATCGAGCGATTTGGGCGGGGGCGCTTTGAAGTAGTCGTGGTCCATGAAGAACGACACGACGTGGGTGTCAGCAGTGCCAGCAAGCGCCGCCGCGCCGCCTTCGTCTCTGGCAGCACCGATCGACTTCGCCATCCAGTCATCGAGCAATGCGTTGCCGGGGCCGGTGTCGAACGCGATCAGATCGCCGTCTCGGCCAACGAACGTGACGTTCGCGACACCGCCGATATTGAGGACGGCGACGGGGCGCTCGGTTTGCGATGCCGCCAGCGCGCGATGGTAGACCGGTGCCAACGGCGCGCCCTGCCCACCGGCGTCCATGTCCGCCTGGCGCAAATCATAAATCACCGGCAGGTCGAGCCGCTTTGCCAGCCGTTCGCCGTCGCCGAGCTGGATCGTGAGCCCCTGCTCAGGGCGATGCAGGACGGTCTGGCCGTGATAGCCGATGAGCTCGATGCGGTCGCGTCGGCTCGGCACGACCTCGGAGATGAATTGCTCAACCGCTTTGGCGTTGAGATCGGTGAGATCATCTTCAATCGCCTGCAGGGCGCCCGGCCGCGCCGCTCGGTCGGTGAGCTTCGCCGCTTCGG
>JBCBXS010000252.1:0-4222 GCA_039816475.1 Pseudomonadota bacterium
CAGACGATCCCACGCGCGAGACCGACAGGCCGACGTTCACCGCCGGCCGGATGCCCTGGTAGAACAGGTCAGTCTCGAGGAAGATCTGGCCGTCGGTAATCGAAATAACATTCGTCGGAATAAACGCGGACACGTCGTTGCCCTGCGTTTCAATGACCGGCAGAGAGGTCAGCGAACCGAGGCCGTGCTCCTCGTTCAGCTTGGCTGCGCGCTCAAGGAGACGCGAGTGCAGGTAGAAGACGTCACCCGGATAGGCTTCGCGGCCGGGTGGACGGCGGAGCAGCAGAGACATCTGACGGTAAGACACGGCTTGCTTCGAGAGGTCGTCGTAACCGATCACCGCGTGCATGGAGTTGTCGCGGAAGTATTCGCCCATCGCACAACCGGTAAAGGGTGCGAGATACTGCATCGGAGCCGGATCAGATGCGGTCGCTGCGACAACGATCGAGTATTCGAGCGCGCCGTTCTCCTCGAGCGTCTTGACGAACTGGGCGACCGTCGAACGCTTCTGGCCGACGGCGACGTACACGCAGAACAGCTTGTCGCTGTCACTCCCCGTTGCGTGCAGCGGTTTCTGGTTAAGGAACGTGTCGAGGATGATCGCCGTCTTGCCGGTCTGGCGGTCTCCAATGATGAGTTCGCGCTGACCGCGGCCGATCGGAATCAGCGCGTCGATTGCCTTCAGGCCCGTCGACATCGGCTCGTGCACCGACTTTCTCGGCAGAATGCCCGGTGCTTTGACGTCGACGCGGCGCTTTTCGCTGGCGTTGATCGGGCCCTTGCCGTCAATCGGATTGCCGAGGGCGTCGACGACACGGCCGAGCAATTCACGACCCACGGGCACCTCAACGATGGCGCCCGTCCGCTTGACGGTGTCGCCTTCCTTGATGGCGCGGTCATCGCCGAAGATCACGACACCGACGTTGTCGGCTTCAAGGTTCAGCGCCATGCCGCGCATGCCGTCGTCGAACTCGACCATTTCGCCGGCCTTGACGTTGTCGAGGCCGTAAATGCGCGCAATCCCGTCCCCGACTGACAGCACCTGACCGATCTCGGAGACCTCGGCCTCCTGGCCGAAGTTCTGGATCTGCTCTTTCAGGATCGAGGAGATTTCAGCGGCGCGGATATCCATTATCCAACCTCTTTCATGCGCATCTTGAGCGTTGCGAGTTTCGTGCGGAGCGAGGAGTCGATCATGCGGCTGCCGACCTTGACGATCAGGCCGCCGAGCACGCTCGGGTCCACACGTGTGTTGAGTTGCACGTCCTGACCGATGGACGCTTTGAGCTTCGCCTTCAGGCTTTCGATCTGCTCGTCAGACAGCGGCGTTGCCGACGTCACATCGGCCTGCACTTCGCCCCGGTCCCGGGCCGCCAGATCGCGGAAGATCTTGATCATGCCCTCGACCGCAAACAGACGGCGGTTGCGGGCGATCAGCTTCAGAAAGTTGCCAGCCAGTGACGACAGCCCGGCCTTATCGAGCACCGCGCTTAGCGCGCGCAACTGATCTTCGGCGGAATAGACCGGACTGCGCACGAGGCGCTTCAGGTCATCGCTGTCGTCGATAAGGCTTTCGAACGAGACGAGATCGGCTTCGACGGCCTCAAGCTGGTTCTGTTCCTTGGACAGTTCGAACAGCGCTGACGCATAGCGCCCCGGCATGCTCGCCGTCCTGGGATCATCGGTTGCCACGTGGCGGCTCTCTTGAAATTCGAATGCGGCGTGAGACCAACCCTGAGCGGACAGCCCCCGTCCCCGGATTGTCGGTGGAACGATCGCCTGTTGCGAGCTTTTGCCGCCATTCAGCAATCGAGCCGGGCGCTCGTTACCACGCACCGCAGGGCCTATCAACCAGCGGCACCCCGGCGAACTGCGGCATAATTGGGGTTATCGACCGGGACTTTGATCCGGGCGCAACTTTCCGCTGCGTTGGCCCGATCGCGCGACGGCCAGGCCGAGCAGAATGAGGCCCAGCGCTGCCCAGGACGCCGTGCTCAGCTGTTCTGACAGAAGGATGGAGGCCCAGAACACTCCGACCACCGGCACGATGAAGTTGATCTGCGAAAAGAACGACGCACCCTGCCGGGCAACGAGCATTAGAAGCAGCAACTGGCCGAAACCGGTCTGGACCGCGCCGAGCGTCAGGATGGCCGCTGACGCGACGGGGCCCGGCAGCGCTGTCGGAACGCCTTCGACGGCAACCGCGACGGGCCACATGACAAGAGCGGCGATCGACATAATCGCACACGACAGAGCGATGGCCGGGCTCTGGTCGAGCATGCGGCGCGTCACGATCGCATTGGCGCCGTAACAGACCGCGGCGAGCGCAATAAGGAGCTGCGAGCTCGCCTGCGCGCCGAGCCCCAACAGCGACTGCGGTCCGACGAGGGTCACGATGGCTGCGATCCCGGCGGCAAGGCCGAACGTCTTCGGCCAGTTGAGTTGCTCTCCCGGAATGAAGAAGTGCGCGAGCCCGAGCGTGGTCAGCGGCATTACGCCAAGCACGATCGCGGCTACACCTGCGTCGACGACCTGTTGGCCGTAGGCGATCAACGTGAATGGGACGACGTTGCCCATCACAGCGGAGATCAGCGCAAGTCGCCAGCCACGTGCCGTCAGCCGTCCGGCCCCACGGGTGAACGCGAGGACCACGCCCATGACAGCTGCGGCCGCCGTCAGACGCACGGCCGTCAACGTGAACGGCGGCACTTCCGCAACGCCGACCTTGATGAGGATGAAGCTTAGACCCCAGAACGCGCCGAGGAGACCAAGCAGGCCATAGTCTGCGAAGCCCGGCCCGGCGGTTTGCGGACGACCGCCGCTTGGCGGGGCGCGGCGCGTTTTTTCTACTGGAGATGAGGACGACACCGTCGCCCCGTACCCTGCCGGCGGCGCAGACGCTACGATTTTTCAGATCGTGGGCATCTGCCAAGCAGCCGCTGCATCGGCGATGCCTGCATCGGCGGCAAGCGCCTTGCTTGGCTAGCTGCAGCTCCCGCCGCCAAGGACACAAAACTTCGCACAGTTGCTGTGGCAGAGCTTCACGGCGCCTTTGGCAAACATGCCACCGTCGGCTGACGTCGACGCCGCAAGCGTCGTGCCCATTTCAAACGCGGCATCGTACGGCAGCAGCGTGCACGGCAGAACGACCGGTCGCTCCTCGCCCTTACGCTTTACTACCATCCGGCTCGACGCACACATGATGTCCGACGGCTTCTTGCCGAGGATCGACCAGCACGCCGTCGTGATTTCCGGCACGTCATCGCCACCGTCCATCTCGGGCAGCAGGACGAGCCGATTGCGATCCTCCGGATCGATGTTCCAGCCCCGCTCGGCAATCAGGCGCGCAAACCCGCCGCGCGACTGGTCGTCGGTTTCGTTGAAGCACGTGCGCCCGGCGATCGCGATTTGCGCACCGACGCCCGAGAGCCAATTAAGGCCTGCGATGGCCCTGTCCCATGTGGCGGCGCCGCGCTCTTCTTCGTGCAATTCACGCGTGTAGTGATCGAGGCTGACGCGGATCGTGAGCTTCGCGCCGAACCGTTCGATCAAACGCGCGAGGCCGTCGCGGACCTTCGGGCGCTGCATCGGTTGCATGGCGTTGGTGAGCACCAGAACATCGAAGCCACGGCCAAGCGAATCCTCGAGCATCGCGAGCATGTCGGGGTTCATGAACGGCTCACCGCCGGTGAAGCCGATTTCGCGCGTGCCGAGCCCGAGCGTTGTGATCTCTTCGAAATAAGCCGAGGCTTCATCAGCTCGGATGTAGACGAGCCGGTCGTTGGTCGGCGTCGATTCGATGTAGCAGTTCACGCAGGCGATGTTGCAAAGCGTGCCGGTGTTGATCCAGAGCGTCTCGAGCTTGGTCAGAGCGACACGCGCCCGCGGCTCACCCTTCGCCGTGATGTCTGGATTTTCGAATTTTCGAGGCGCGTCAGATGTCGCCGGCCGCGCGGTCAGCTGAACGTTCACGTAGGATCATCCCGTCCGAGTTTTCGCCCGGCCTATCACCCCGCCGTGCACACGTACCACTCACGTATCGGTTATGCCGACCCAAGGCAAAACCACGGCGCTCCGATGGCGATCGCACAGAGAGTGTTGTGCCGGCTCCAGCACCCGCACCATCCACCGTCGCTATCAGCACTCTCTGACTGTAAGAGATCGAACCGCCCGGCAAGCGAAAGCGAAGCCGGCCAACAAAGACTCGTGGGTTCGTCTACCG
>JBCBXS010000253.1:0-4221 GCA_039816475.1 Pseudomonadota bacterium
CTTTGATGTCGCGGCAGTAGACCGGCGAGCGGTCGCGACGGTAGGCGATAATGATGTCGCCGAGGCGCCGTTCGAGATCCTCGAGGTCCGTCGCGAGGCAGAGGATCGCCATCACTTCGGATGCGACGGTGATGTCAAAGCCGGCTTCGCGCGGAAAGCCATTTGCGACGCCGCCGAGCGACGCTGTGATCTGACGTAGCGCACGATCGTTCATGTCCATCACGCGGCGCCAGGCGATACGGCGGATGTCGATGCCCTGCTCGTTGCCCCAGTAGACGTGGTTGTCGATCATCGCCGACAGCAGGTTGTGCGCCGACGTAATCGCGTGGAAGTCCCCGGTGAAGTGGAGGTTCATGTCCTCCATCGGGACGACCTGCGCGTAGCCGCCGCCGGCCGCGCCCCCCTTCATGCCGAAGCAGGGGCCGAGCGAGGCTTCACGAATGCAGATCGCCGTTTTCTTGCCGATCCGGTTGAGACCGTCGCCAAGCCCGACTGTTGTCGTTGTCTTGCCCTCACCCGCAGGCGTCGGATTGATCGCCGTCACGAGGACGAGCTTGCCGTCAGGCCGGCCCTCGAGTGACTTAATAAAGTCGGCGGAGACCTTCGCCTTGTCGTGTCCGTACGGGAGCAAATGCTCCGCCGGAATATCGAGCTTCGCAGCGATCTCCTGGATCGGTTTTTTGTCTGCCTCGCGGGCAATCTCGATGTCGGATTTGACGGACATGGGCGGTTCCTTTGGGTGGACGGCCGAGCCGTCAAATTCCAGTAAACAGAAGATCTAAAGCGGCGACGATGTCATCTCGTCGACCGCCTTGGTTCGAGACGACTGGGCCTAGCACCGCCTGACGCACGCTCGCCAGTTCCGCAATCGACAAGAGCACGTGTTCATCTTCGATCATGAAGCGCGGCGTCAAACGGCTCGGTGGGTCGAAGTCATTTGTTCGGACCAGCGGCGCGACAACGCAGACGTCAAGCGCTTGAGTTACGCGGTCGTTTTGCAGGACCATCAAGTACGGCGCGCGATGACCGCTCCTTCGACTTGGGTTCCGGCATACATCGAACTGGGCCATCCGCTAAAACGAGCGATATTCTTCGCCGAACAACTCCTGTTCGCCGAGGTAACGTGCGTACGAAGCCAATGCTTGCTCGTTGCTCCGCCACCAATCCTCCTGTTCTGCAAGCTTGAAAGTCAGAGCGTCCTCGAGCGTGCGAGACAGGTCGAGACGCCGCGTTTTGGCTGCCTCAACCAACTCTTCGTCGACAGAGACTTCGACAGTCGTCTTCATCTAGTCCTCCAGCGGCGCTAAGCCCCAAGTCTGGTTCCGACTTGCAAGCCGACGGCCTCATGCCACGCACTCGCCGGCTGCTTATCGCCGCCATTCGGTCGCACACGCTTCAGCATGATCCGACCTCCAGCGGCTTGCACAGCAACGCCTCTTTCATCGATTGAAGCGACCTCTCCCGGCACCCCTTCGCCATCTGCTTTTGCGCAGTCGAAAACCTGGACTTCGCTACCACCGAGCGTCGTCCATGCGCCTGGAGCGGGGTTTGCCGCGCGGATCAAGTTGTAGACGTCGTCGACGGGCTTCGACCAATCGATGCGGGCGAGGTCCTTCTTGAACCAGCTTTCGTACGAGCCGTCGTCGAGGCGCTGGTCGTGCTTGATCAGGACGCCCGCCTTGACGAGGTCGAGGCCTTCGATCATCGCGTCCACACCCATCGGGAACAGTTTCTTGAAGTAGACGTCGCCAAGCGTCTCGTCCGGGCCGATCTCGCAGGTCTTCTGCAGCATGATCGGGCCTTCATCCAAACCGTCATCCGGCCAGAAGATCGTAAGACCTGTCTGCGTCTTGCCCATCGCGATCGGCCAATTGATAGACGACGGACCGCGGTGATGCGGGCAGAGCGACGGGTGATACTGAAACGTGCCGAACTTCGGTGCGTTGCGCACGGCTTCCGGAACAAAGAGTAACACGTAAGCCATCATGCAGACGTCGGCGTTGAACGACTGCATGAGTTCGAGCGCTTCCGGCGTCTTCCATGAGGAAGGCTGGTGGACCGGCAGGCCCTTTTCCTTCGCGAACTCGGCGAGCGGATCCTCCGGCCGACCTTCCTTCGTCGGCGCGCAGCAAACGGCCACAACATCCTCGCCGCGCTCGAGGAGGCGCTCAAGGACGGCCTTACCGAAGGCCTGCTGGCCGTGAACGACTATGCGCATGTTTGGTCTTTCTCCAGTCGGACGCCCATCGGGGCGGTACAGCAGCGCTAAAACTTGATCTCGTCGTAGATCGCCTCGGCCGTCACCTTCGCCTTGCCGCCGCAAACGTCGATGACCTCACCGTCCTGCAGGATGCGCGGCCGCCAACCTTTGGCGCGTTCGAAGACTTCGATGTGCCACATGTCCTGCGCGACTAGCACATAGGTTTCCAGCGCTTTGATCGTCTTGTATCGCGCTAGCTTTCCCGTGCGATCTTCCCGCTCGGTCGAAGGCGAGAGGACTTCGAAAATGACGCAAGGGTGCTCGCGAAAGATTTCATCTCTGTCGCTTTCGGAGCAGGTCATGAAGACGTCGGGGTAAAAAACGTCTTCTGAGACATCGTCGCTGACCAGCAGCTTCTGCGACTGGCTGAAAACCTCACATGGTCGGCGGACCTGGTTACCGAGCGCGCGAGCAATATTCCCGACGATTAGATTATGACCCGGTTTGGCACCCTTCATGGCGTAGATCACGCCATTGACGAACTCGTGCCGCTCGACCTGGTCGTCTTCGAAGTCGAGATAGTCTTGCAGCGTGGGATAGCTCGCTTGTTTCAGGGCCGGGCCCATAGCCGAACTCCTTCTCGACACTTACTCAGCCGCTTGCTTGCGGACCGGCTCGGTCGCCGATTTCACGCGCGCGAGATCGTCGCCGGAGTACCCGAGAACGTCGGTGAGGATCTCATCGGTGTGCTCGCCAAGCAGCGGAGAACGGACGACCTCGGCGGGACTGTCCGACATCTTGATCGGGCATCCGACCGAAAGATATGGCCCACGCTCCGGATGATCGACTTCGACGATCGTGCCGGTCTCGCGCAGGCCAGGGTCTTCCGCAATTTCCTTCATCGATAGGATCGGGCCAACCGGAATGTCGAGCGGATTGCAGGTATCCATGACCTCGAACTTCGTCTTGGTCATCGTCCACGCTTCGATGCGGTTGAAGATCTCGTCCAGCTTGTCGAGACGCTCCGGCGGCGTGGCATAGCCTGGCTTGGTCTTCCACTCCGGCTCGCCAATGACGTCGCAAATCTTCTCCCAGACCGGCGCCTGCGTGATGAAGTATGTGTAGGCGTTAGGGTCCGTCTCCCAGCCCTTGCACTTGAGGATGCGGCCCGGCTGCCCACCGCCGGAATCGTTGCCGGCTCTGGGCGTTGCCTCGCCGAACGGCACCCCAAGACCGAACTGCGAATATTCTTTGAGCGGGCCCGCCTCAAGCCGCTGCTGATCGCGCAGTTTCACCCGGCATAGGTTGATGACGCCGTCCTGCATCGCCGCGAGCACCTTCTGGCCGCGGCCCGTCGTCTCGCGTTGGTACAGCGCCGTCACGATGCCAAGTGCGAGATGCAGGCCGGTCCCCGAATCGCCGATCTGCGCGCCAGTCACCAGCGGTGGGCCGTCGACGAAACCGGTCGTCGACGCAGAGCCGCCGGCGCACTGCGCGACGTTCTCGTAGACTTTGCAGTCTTCGTATTGGCCAGGCCCGAAGCCCTTCACGGACGCCATGATCATCCGCGGATTGAGTTCCTGGATCCGCTCCCACGAGAAGCCCATCCGGTCGAGCGCGCCGGGTGCGAAATTCTCGACCAGCACGTCGCAGGACTTCACCAGCCGCTCGAGCACTTCCTTGCCTTCGGGCGTCTTGGTGTTGAGCGTGATCGAGCGCTTGTTGTGGTTCAGCATCGTGAAATAGAGGCTGTCGGCACCCGGCTTATCGACCAGCTGTTTGCGCGTCGCATCACCGACGCCCGGCCGCTCGACTTTGATCACGTCGGCGCCGAACCACGCCAGCAGCTGTGTGCACGTCGGCCCGGACTGGACGTGCGTGAAATCGAGGATCTTGATGCCTTCGAGGGCTTTGGGCGTCATGGCACGAGCTCCAGCTTATGCGTGAAGGGAATTAGATTGCGACTCGGCGATAGATCTCGGCTACCGGGATTGAAAGCGAGGCCGAACCAAGGCGAACAG
>JBCBXS010000254.1:0-4211 GCA_039816475.1 Pseudomonadota bacterium
GGCGGTGGCTCTCTCGTATGCCGCCGCGGCCTTACGAAGGGCGGCCGCACGCTCTGCCGCCGGCGTCGCCGACCAGGACGCAAACGCCGCGCGTGATGTCTCGATCGCGCGTCTGACGTCGTCCACTGTCGCGTCGGCCACATGGCCCACCACATCGTTGTCGTTGGCGGGATTGAGGATCGGCCTCGTTGGTCGCTCGATGGTCTCGGACTCAGCCGACACACCCGTCGGCGCAGCGAGCCATTGCGTACGGCCAAACGCGTCGCGCGCCTGAAGCAAGGGCTCACGGTCGCCCGGATCGTCAATATCGAGGCCCGCTGCGTTCGCCCGCTCCGGTCGAAACAGATCGGCGGGTTTCCGGATATGTGGGTTGCGCGACGGCCCGCCGGCCCGCGCCTCAACAATCGGGTCAGTCGCAATGACCTCGGGCGGAAGATCCTCGTTGACGATCTGGTTGACGAACGAGCTGTTTGCGCCGTTCTCGAGCAGCCGGCGGACGAGATAGGCGAGAAGATCGCGGTGCGCGCCGACGGGGGCATAGATGCGGCAGCGCGTCCCGAACCGATCCATCATCGCATCGTGCAGCGCTTCGCCCATGCCGTGCAGACGCTGAAACTCGAAGGTGTCTGCATCGCCGCCCATCGTCTGTATGGCGGCAACCGTGTGCGCGTTGTGGGTCGCGAACTGTGCATAGACGCGGTCCGTCGCCGCCATGAGCTTCCGTGCGCAGGCGAGATAGCTGACGTCGGTGTGCGCTTTGCGCGTGAATACGGGAAACGCGCTGACGCCGAGGACCTGCGCGTGCTTGATCTCAGTGTCCCAGTAGGCGCCTTTGACGAGCCGCACCATGACCCGCCGATCGTGGGCGGTTGCCTTTCTGATCAGCCAGTCGATCACGTCAGGTGCACGCGTGCTGTAGGCCTGAACGACAACGCCGAAGCCGTGCCAATCCTTCAGGCTCGGCTCCGCGAGCGCCATCTCGGCGAGTTCAAGCGATAGCTCGAGCCGGTTGGCTTCTTCGGCATCGATGTTAAGGCCGATGCCGGCCTCGGCTGCCTGCTGGCAAAGATGGATCAGTCGCGGCTTCAGTTCCTTCAGGGCACGATCGCGCGCGCGACCCTCGTAGCGCGGATGGAGGGCGGAGAGCTTCACCGAAATGCCGGGGCTCGAGCGGATGTCGTCGCGCGCCTCGGCGCCGATCACCGAGATCGCGTGGCTGTAGGACTGGAAGTATCGCTCAGCGTCGTCGGCTGTTCGTGCCGCCTCGCCGAGCATGTCGTAGGAGTAGGTGTAGCCCTTGGCCTCAAGCGCCTTTGCGTTGGCGACGCCGGCCTCGATGGTTTCACCTAGCACGAATTGCTGGCCGAGGATTTTCATCGCCTGCCCGACGGCGGTGCGCACAACCGGTTCGCCGACCCGGCGCACGGCCCCGCGCAATACGCCGATCACACCCGGATGATCGTCGTCCAGAACCTTACCGGTCAGCATCAGCGCCCAGGTTGCGGTATTAACGAGGTTCGAACTCGACGCGCCGAGATGCGCCATCCAGTTGCCGGGTTCGATCTTGTCGCTGATCAGCTCATCAATGGTCGCCGCATCCGGCACGCGCAGGAGCGCCTCCGCGAGGCACATCAGGCCGATGCCTTCCTCGGTCGAGAGCCCGTATTCGGCGAGGAAGCTTTCCATCATTGTCGGATGGGTCTTCTCGCGGACGTGGCGCACGAGATCGGCGGCGAGCTCGGAAATGCGGTCCCGGGTCCCCTCGTCGAGATCGGTGTCCCCGATCAGTCGGCGGACGAGAGCTGCTTCGTCCTGCGGACGTGACAGGATCAGCGGATCGGCAGCGATTGTCTCAAGGCGTTGCTGCATGGGTGCGCCTACGGTCAGGACGGTGTTGAGCCGTCAGTCTAGACGCGATTTGCCGATGCGTCTTCGCTCAGTCGGCGCGGAGGCGAGAGGTCGCGCGGTGACGCGGAACACTGCGGCGAGGGCTGCGTTCCCGCGGCCCGCATCCGCGAGACGTGACACGCATTGGCAGCACCGCTGCCGCTCGCCGGATTAACCGGCCGGCGCATCAACCAATCATCGGATTGTTCGGCGTAACGCCGGAACCGTTTTCAAGAGTTGGCGTTCACCCGGCGAACAAAACAGAGCCGTGGCAGCGCGCTTGGCCTGCTTCGGCAAATCCCGGAGGCCCCCATGCCAATCCTTCTCTGGTTCCTCGGCGTGCCACTCAGCGTGATCCTACTCCTCATGCTGTTCGGCGCTCTCTAAAGCGCGTCTGGCGCCGCGATACGCGAAGCCTTGTGCAACACCCCCAAACACTCCCGCGGAGCGAAGCGATGCACGGAATTATCTATCTGATCGGTCTCATCGTTGTGGTGATGGCTGTTCTCTCCCTCATCGGGCTGGCCTGATCCGCTGACGATCGCGCCGCCCTCGGTTGAGAGGAGTTGGCGTCTTCAACCAACTCCAAACAAGCGAGGTCCATCCCCATGGCGACCATCGACGCCGGGTCGGACAAACGATCCACCGACTTTCTCGAAGTTGAAAACACGCGCGGCTACGTCGACTGGGCTGCGATTATCGCCGGCGCATTGTTCACCGGCGCACTCTCGTATCTTTTGCTGACATTCGGCGCGGGCCTCGGGCTGTCGCTCGCATCCTTTGAACGCGGTGAAGGCACCGGTCTCGCCTGGCTCGCGATTGCAGCCACGATTTGGACGGTCTGGTCTCAGGTGACGAGTTACGCCGGCGGTGCCTATCTCGCAGGGCGTCTTCGCGCGCGACGGAGCGGCGCTGAAGACTACGAAGTTGAAATCCGCGACGGCACCCATGGCTTAATGGTCTGGGCGATCAGCTTCCTCATTGGCCTCTACATGACGGCGATGATGGCAGGGTCGGCTGCGAACACGACCGCGCGGGTTGCCGGCGCTGCAACGCAGGCGATTGGCACGGCTGTTTCAACCACGGCACAAGGTGTCGGCTCGGCTGTCAGTTCTGCTGGAACGGCCGCCGCGAACAATGCGGATCAGATCCAGCAGGCTGCTCTGCGTGCTGCCGATGCACTCTACCGCCCGGACGTCGAGAACGACATCACTGAGCAGGTCCGTGAGCGTCTTCGGTCGAGCGTGCCGACGATCACCGAACAGGAGCGCCGCGAGCTGGTCGACATCTTCCAGAGCCTGCGGGATGGCGAATTGAGCGAGCAGGAACGCCGCTACCTGACAGCGAAAATCGAAGCCAAGACGGGGATCGCACCGGAACAGGCCCAGGCTCGGCTGAACGCCGCCGTGACGCAGGTCCAGCAGGCAGCCACGACGGCAGCGGATCAAGCCCGTGAAGCAGCTAATCGCGCGAAGAACTATGCCGTTCTTCTAGCGTTTCTGACCGCGGCCACCGCGCTCGTCTGTGCAGCGGTTGCCTGGTTCGCCGCCAAGCTCGGCGGTCAGCATCGCGATGACGGGACGAACACTCTCGACCTGATCAAACGCAAACGCGGTTTTGGCGGCTAGCGCCTCGCGCATTCGGGCCGTCGTTGGTTCGTCGCCCGTCAGGACACCAGCGTTCTGACGGGCGAGTGCGTTTGCCGCCGCATCCGTGACGCGCAAGAGCGCCTCCGCGCGGCACATCAGGCCGAAGCCTTCCTCGGTCGAGAGCCCGGAACCGGCGAGGAAGCTCGCCATGATTGTCGGGTGGGTCTTCTCGCAGACGTGGCCCACGAGATCGGCGGCGCGCTCTGAGATTAGGTCCCGAGGCCCTCCGTCGAGATCGGTGTCCGCGATCAGTCGGCGGACGAGGGCTGCCTCACCCTGCGCAGGCAGATGCCGCGCAGTGATGCGGAACAACGCGGCGAGAGCTGCGTTCCTGCGGCCCGCCCCGTCCGTCGTCCACAGGCCAGCGTGGTCAAGGCGACGGTGGCCTCAAGAAAGTTTGCGCAATGCGGCGATGGCTCGTGCTTCTCTGGTTCGCCGTACTTCTGATGTCGGCGCTCACCATCGTCGGCATCGAGGGGCGGGGCCGCGCGCCAGAAACACGAGTGCCGCCGGCGACTGCGACCGTGCCCCTTGACGACGCCGTTCGATTGCCGGCCTCATCGCGCGATCCAGTCGGCCGGGCGGCTGCTCGTTTCGGCGAGAGGAAAGTCCGGGCTCCACGGAGACACGGTGACGGCTAACGGCCGCCGGGGGCGACCCCAGGGAAAGTGCCAC
>JBCBXS010000255.1:0-4203 GCA_039816475.1 Pseudomonadota bacterium
CGTGCCGAACACAGACCGCGGCAGGCCCTTGAACCGCGACCACGCAACCGCCGGCGCGACGCTTCCGACCTTTGCCCGCGCGCCCAACTCGTAAATCGATGCCAGCATGACCCAGACGCCGAGGCCGAGACCGACCGGCGCAAGCCACGGCCCGCGATAGAGGAACGCGTAGGCGAGGATCGTGAGGAAGACCGTCACCGCCGCAATCGCGAACAAGCGCTGCATTGCTGCTGCCAGATCACCACGCTTCCAGGCGAGTGCCGGCCCGAACGGCATAGCGATCAACAACGGGATCATCAGCGCGCCGAAGGTCAGATCGAAATACGGGGCGCCGACGGAAATCTTGTCGCCCGTCACAGCCTCAAGCGCGAGCGGATAGAGCGTCCCGATCAGCACCGTCGCACAGCTCACCGTCAGCAGGATGTTGTTGAGGACCAGACTGCCCTCGCGGCTGATGGGACTGAAGATGCCGCCCTGCCTCAGCTCTGCAACGCGCAGCGAGAACAGCGCGAGCGCACCGCCGACGAACAGGATCAAGATGCCGAGAATGACGACGCCACGCTCGGGATCGACGGCAAAGGCATGCACGGAGGTCAGGACGCCGGAGCGGACAAGAAACGCACCCATCAGCGACAGCGAGAACGTCAGGATCGCGAGCAGGACAGTCCAGATCTTCAGCGCCTCGCGCTTCTCCATCACGAGTGCCGAGTGAAGCAGCGCGGTGCCGGCGAGCCACGGCATGAACGAGGCGTTCTCAACCGGGTCCCAGAACCACCAGCCACCCCAGCCGAGCTCGTAGTAGGCCCAGTAGGACCCGAGCGCGATACCGATCGTCAGGAACATCCAGGCGGCAAGCGTCCAGGGCCGGACCCAGCGCGCCCAAGCCGCATCGAGCCGACCTTCGATCAGCGCGGCGATCGCAAACGAAAACGCAATCGAGAAGCCGACATAGCCCGCGTAAAGGAACGGCGGGTGGAACGCGAGGCCCGGATCCTGAAGGATCGGGTTGAGGCCGGTGCCTTCGAAGGGTGCCGGGGTCAGGCGCTCAAACGGGTTGGATGTGAACAGGATGAAGAGGCCGAAGGCGAGGCCGATTGCCCCCTGCACGGAGAGGACATTGGCGCGAAGCGAAAGGGGCAGGTTGGTCCCAAACGCTGCGACCGCCGACCCGAATGCCGCCAGCATCAGCACCCAAAGGAGCATCGAGCCTTCGTGGTTTCCCCAGACGCCGGTTACCCGATAGATCAGCGGCTTATCGGAATGCGAGTTCTGATAAACGTTCGCGACTGAGAAGTCTGAGGCGACGTAGGCGTAGGTGAGAGCACCGAACGCGATCGCGAGCAATCCGAAGTGGGCAAGCGCACTCGGGATCGCGGTCAATTGGATGCGACTGTCGCGGACGGCCATCCCGATGAGCGGCGCGCCGAACTGGAAGGCTGCAACAGCAACAGCGAGGACAAGCGCGAAGTGTCCGAGTTCAACGATCATTTGAGCCTCACTCGGTCTTCGATGTTTCGCCCGGATGCGTCGCGCCAGGGCCGAGTTTGACGCCCCTTGCCTTCAACGCATCGGCCACTTCGGGCGGCATATAATTCTCATCGTGCTTAGCGAGCACAGTCTCGGCTTCGAATGTCCCGGCGGCCGTCAACCGGCCCTCGGCGACGACGCCCTGGCCCTCGCGGAAGAGGTCCGGAAGAATGCCTTCGTAGCGAACGGGGATCGTCTTCAGCGTGTCGGTGACAGCAAAGCTAACTTTCGTGCCCTCCGCGCGCTTGACCGATCCCTCGGCCACAAGTCCGCCGATGCGGATGCGTTGACCGGGCGCGACGCCCTTCGCTTCGATGTCGCTCGGAGCGTAGAAGAAGACGATCGTGTCGCGCATCGCGAGCAGCACGAGACCAGTCGCAAGGGTCAGGATGATGACCGATGCGATGATCAAGAAACCGCGGCGCTGTTTGCGCGTCATTCGTGCTCCGTTGCATCCCGTGCCGGGGATGGATGTGACTGCCCAGCGCGGGCATTAACTGCTAGTTAGCCCGAGCGCCTCTGCCGACCGTTTTAATGCCGCAAGGGCCTGCGCGTTTCCGCGCAAGGCCTTTTCTGCGCGCTGTAGCGCAGCCCGAGCCTGGTCGCGTTCTCCCAACACCATGTAGGCGCGGACAAGACGCTGCCAACCGTCGAGATCCGTGCTGGCGTCGCCAAGACGTTCGTCGAGGCGCGCAACCATGCCGCGGATCATCGCCGAACGGTCCTCCGGTGCCATGCCTTCGGCGGCTTTGACGTCGTCTTCGGTCGGACCTGTCGCGGTCTTCGGCGGGGCCGCCTTCGCGTTGGGATCAGCCGTCTTAGCATCAGGCTTTCCGGTGCCGATGGCGGAGCGAACGAACGCGAGCCGCTCCTCGACGGCAGCGCGGCCGCGCGTCCCCTGCTGCGTGCGAGGGAGCAGCAGCGCGTAGTCGGCTGCCGCACCTTTCAAGTCGCCGCGCTGTTCCTTTGCGATCGCGATCCAGAACGCGGCATCGAAACGGTTGGGGTCGTCCTTTGCGACCGCCTCATAAAGTGCCAGTGCCTGATCCGTAACGCGGCCACGGTTCGCCCCGACGATCGAATCGGCGAGGCCCTTCGCCCGCTCAGGCGAAGCCCCGTTGAGGCGGATGCCATTGCGGAACGCCGTGACGGCATCGCCGAACCGGGCCTGACGCAGATAGAGCGGCGCAATCAGGTCCCAGCCGCGGCCGTCGTCCGGTTGTGCCTGCAAACGCGCTTCGACGCGGGCAATCAGCTCTTGCGGGCTCAACCGATCGAGCGGGACCGAGAGCCTCGCTGATCGCGGTTGATCAGGAGCGGTCGGGGAGCCGAGCCAGAGATAAACACCGAGTGCGGTTGCGGGGATGATGGCCGCCGCAGCGAAAGCCCAGCCGGGCGTGCCAGCTGATCGGTTCGGCGCGTCTGCCGCTTTTGCAACGTCGGCATCCGTGTCCAACGCGTGCGGCTTGCTTGCGTTCAGCAACCGTCGCGAGACCTCGACGCGCGCAGACGCAGCGTCGGCTTCGGTGAGGACGCCGCGTGCAAGATCGCTTTCGATCTCGTCAAGCTGATCGCGGTACACGTTGACGTCGGCTGCGACAGTTTCAGCCTCCGCATCCGCCGCGCGACCGCGGTGCAGCGGCCACGTCACGGCGACGACCACGGCGGCTGCCAAGAGTGCTGCACCAATCGAGAAAATCATTGCGCGGTTCGTCGGCTTTCGGAGTTCGGAGCGGGTCTACGCGCCCGGTAATGAGAGTACGGCACGCAAACCACCATTTGGCGCTTCGGACAGCGTAAATGATCCGCGATAAAGGGCCGCAAGATCGCTCACAATCGAAAGGCCAAGGCCCGAGCCGGGCTTGCTTTCGTCCAGCCGGCGCCCGCGTTTGACGATTTCAGCGCGTTCCTCAGCCGTAAGCCCGGGGCCGTCATCGTCCACGATCAATTCAACGCGACGCTCGTGCTTCGTCTCGGAACTGACTTTCGCGGTCAGCGAAACCTTCCTCCGGCACCACTTGCAGGCGTTGTCGAGGAGGTTGCCGAGAAGCTCCTCGAGGTCCTGCTTCTCACCCTGGAACTTGCTGCCCTGAGCGATGTCGATCGAGATATTGACGCCCTTGTCGCGATAAATGCGTTCAAGCGCGCGCTGCAACGACTGCGCGACCGGCTCAATCTCCGTCACGCGACCGATCGTTTTGACGCCGGCGGCCATGCGCGCGCGATCGAGATAATGCGCAATCTGCGTGCGCATGAACTCGGCCTGCTCGGCAACCTTTGAGGCGAACGGCGTCTTCGCGTCGGCAGCCTCGTTCGTGATGACGGCAAGGGGAGTCTTCAGACCATGCGCGAGATTGCCAACCTGCGTGCGTGCGCGGTCGATGATCTCTTCGTTGGATTGGATTAAAGCGTTCAGCTCTGACTGCAGCGGCTGAATCTCAGAGGGAAGGTCGCCTTCAAGGCGTTCGGCATCGCCCGACCGGATCTCCGACAGACCCGTTCCGATCTGCCGCAGGGGCTTTAACCCGAAGCGGACCTGAAGGAACGTCATCGCAAGAAACGCGAGGCCTGCGACCGCGAGGTGACCATGGTGCGCACGCGTGTCGGGGTGGCCGATGTCTCGACCCTTGGAAAGATCGAGGTGGTCGGCCCGGATGCGGGTGCGTTTCTGGATTT
>JBCBXS010000256.1:0-4171 GCA_039816475.1 Pseudomonadota bacterium
GGACGGCGTTTGTCGGCCATTCGCGCCATTCGAAGCTGGCAGAGTCCGTCATCGTGCCGAGGCCGATGTCGCTGCGGGCCACTAGGACCTGCGTCGCATCAACCGTCTCGCGGACGATCTCTTTCTGCTGCGGCTGGTTCAGCACCATGTGGGCGCCCATCATGGCCAAAATGCCTGCGCCGACCGCAACAGCAATCCCGATGATCTGAGGCCGTTTCATTACTCGTCTGCCTTGAATTGGCGCAATCGCGCTAAGGATTTGGTCAGACGATGCCTTTCAAACATCAACGCCCGGTTAATCACCGGCCCGAAATCACGCACGCTGAAGTCATGGTTTGTTAACCGGAGCGGCCGAACACGCAGAACGGCTGGGGCTCGCTGAGGACCCGAGCGGGCGGCTCAAATGGCGGCGACGGCCTTGAACCAGTGCGTCATCGGAAACAAGACGAGGCCGGCACTTCCGATTGCGAGACCATAAGGCACGCCACCGGTCTTCTCGTGAAGGCGCAGCGCCCACTCGTGCTGGAAAGCCCAGCGCGGCGGCATCATCTGTCGGTAGCTCAGCACGACAAGGCAGAGCAGGCCGCCGAAGATCGCAACGTAGGCAACGAACAGCGGAAGATCGTCGAACCCGATCCAGAGGGAGGCGACAGCGATCAACTTTGCATCGCCCCCGCCGAGAAAGCCGAACGCCCAGAGCGTCATCATGATGACGAGCATCGTGAAGCCAACGGCCAGATGCAGCCCGAACCGATCGAGTGGCATCTGCACAGCAGCGGCTGCGACCAGGAACGCGGCGATCAGGAACAGTGAAAGCTTATTCGGGATCGTAAGCGAGACCATGTCGTTGAAGCCCGCAAACGTCATCGCAGCCGGAAAGCTGAGAAGCGCGAGATACGCGAACGTGGCGTAATCGAACATGGCAGGCGGCCTTACGCTTACCGGCTGGCGAACTGCCGACCGAACTCAACGTGGAGACTAGACGGACAGCCTTGCCGATCGCCTAACGCGGGGCAGATCGATCATCTTCGGCCGAACGCTAGAATGCGGCTGCGATGTTGTTGAAGATGTTTGCGAGCGCCTGGCCCGTACTCGTGGCGCCGAAAATGACCGCGAGGGCGATGAATGCCGCGATCAGGCCATATTCGATTGCGGTGGCACCGCTCTCATCACGTGCAAAACGCTTCCGGAACTTAGTCATCGGCTTCTCTCACAGCAGGGCGTTTTATTTTTTTAGAAGCATACGCCGCGATCCGTTGAAAAAGATTAATTGCCGCCCAAACACGCTAGAATGGCAAACAGATTTTCAACGACGGATAAAAAGCAAATGGGGCCGTCGACGCTCGTCGACGACCCCATCGAACCTAGGCAAGCACAGCGCTTACTTCAGTTTTGCAGCAACCTTGTTGAAGGTGTTGCTGACGCCGTTACCGACTGCACCAGCAGCGACGATGATGGCGACTGCGATCAGCGATGCGACGAGGCCGTACTCGATAGCCGTTGCACCAGACTCGTCCTTAGCGAAGCGAGCGAACATTTCCATAAGACTTCTCCCAATTGGTGATCTCACCCGGCTCTCTCTTGCCGGATACGACGGGTGAACGACCCGCCTATCGACATCAGTTCTGACAGCCCCGGGTTTCCGCCGGTTTAAAATAAGTGCCTAATAAAACGTAGCTTTTCGCAGCCTTATGGAAGACGCCGCCGCGGCTTCCAAAATCGTTAGGCCAGACAAGAAAAAGGGGTCGCCGACCGGTGCCGACGACCCCTGCAACCGTTGTAAGCGTGAAGCTTACTTCAGCTTTGCAGCAACCTTGTTGAAGGTGTTGCTGACGCCGTTGCCGACTGCACCAGCAGCGACGATGATGGCGACTGCGATCAGCGATGCGACGAGGCCATACTCGATAGCCGTTGCACCAGACTCGTCCTTAGCGAAGCGAGCGAACATTTCCATAAGACTTCTCCCAATTGGTGATCTCACCCGGCTCTCTCTTGCCGAGGCCAACGATTTCAATAACCGCCGGTCAGCGCCAAATATGCCGTCCAGGTCTTTCAAACGCTTTAAAGAACCTACCTAACAGAATATGACGGACCTTTTCGGTAAGGTCTGGTAAAATGAATATGACTTTCGATATTGTTTTGCGCCATTTTGAGACGAGCCGCGCAATCAGCGGGCCCACCCGGCAGAGCCATAAGCCGTCCACCTGAACACCGCGGGGCTCAGAGCGCCAATGCGCCTCGGTGCGAGACGTACGTTTGCACTTCATTCATCTTTCTGCGGCCTACTTCGGCGAAACCGTCCGCGCCAAGGCAGGATTACCCCATGCTCGACTTCTTCAAGATCGCACGCCGCACGCTTGCAGCCGTTGGCGCTTCAGCCCTGATCGGTGCCGGCGCGCTCGTCGCATTCCCTTCAGGCGCGTCAGCGACCGACCTGATGGTCACCTACGATCAGTCAAAGCTGCTTCGAATGCCGCGGCCTGTGTCCGACATCATTATCGGCAACCCTTCGATTGCGGATGTCACGGTGAAGGGCGCGAACCTGCTGATCATCACGGGCAAGTCGTTCGGCATCACCAACATCATCGCGCTTGATGACGAGAAGAACGTCATCCAAGACCAACGGATCATCGTCCAACGCGACCAGCAGACGATCGTCAATCTCAACAAGGGCGACAGCCGCCGCTCTTATAATTGTTCGCCGTCTTGCAACCCGACGATCACGGTTGGCGATGACGTCGTCTTCCTCGACACGGTCGCGAAGATGGCCCAGCGCAAACGCCTCCTCTCGGAAGGCGGTGCTGCAGGGGGCCAGGCCGGCGGCAGCTAAACTCAGAGAACGCCAAGCTCATTATAAGAGACGCCTCCGCAATGCGGGGGCGTTTTCGTTTGAGCGCTGCCGAAGAAATTCGAACATCGTGCAGAGCGACACAGCCGTTAACAGGCGATTAAGCTTGCAGGGCGTTTTACAGAACGCGAAAGAATTATTTTATTCTCATCAGCCCTTATGGACGGAGTAATTCGTGCGTCCAAGGCAAGGGCCGCTGTCACATGACACGTGTATCAAGTATCGACGCTATGAAGCGCATGGGGTTTGCTCGCTTCATCCGTCGCTATCGCCGTGACGAACGGGGCGTCACCGCGGTTGAGTTCGCGCTCATCGCGATGCCGTTCTTCGCACTCGTCTTCGGCATTATGGCTGTCTCGCTTTTCTTCTTCACGACCTTCGCGCTCGAGAACGCGATTGAGACAGCATCACGCGCCATCCGGACGGGGCAGGCGCAATCGTCCGGCATGACCACCGACCAGTTCAAGCAGTCGGTCTGCGACGAGTCCCCGCCCTACATCGACTGCAACGGCAAAATTCGCGTCAACGTCCAGACGTTTTCGGATTTCGGATCGCTTGCCAGCCCATCGTGCACTGACTCAGGCGGCGACCTTATCCCTGAGCCCACCCCGACGGCAGTTCCCGGAGCCTCCGGCGAGATCGTTCTCGTAACCGTCTGTTACCAGTGGGATCTGGCCGCCAGCATTCCGTTCCTCAAGCTCGGAAACATGGGGAACGACTCCCGCATGATCCGGGCAACGACAACGTTCCGCACTGAGCCGTTCGGCTCCTAACCCGAGCCCACGACCGCGACGCAAGTTTCAAGAGCGCAGCCATGCCCAAGTTCAACATCCTCTCACTTCTGAAGCGCCCCTTGGCGAAGCTCCGCCGCGATGACAAAGGCGTTGCTGCCGTTGAGTTCGCGATCATCGTGCCGCTGATGGTCACCTTCTTTATCGGGACGATCGAGCTAAGCCAGGCGATCACCGTGGACCGCCGCGTGACGAAAATCGCGAGCGCGACCGCTGACCTGATTGCCCGGACGAAGCAGACAACCCGCTGCGAGGTCGAAGGCATTCTCGATATTGCCGAGGAGATCCTGAACCCGTACGACGCGTCGCCGCTGCGCGTGTCGATCGGCAACGTTGTTTCGAGCGCGACGCCGCCGATTCAGACGACGGTGAGTTGGGCCTACCAGCACAACGGTGGCGCGAACGGCTCGGCGCTGGCGACCGGGAATACGTATCCGCTGCCGCCTGGAGTCGTGGAGGCGGGCGACAGCGTGCTCGTGGCCGAGGTGCAGTACAATTACACGCCGCTGATCTTCAATGAGTTCATCACGAC
>JBCBXS010000257.1:0-4170 GCA_039816475.1 Pseudomonadota bacterium
GGGCAGCGCCTGAGCAAGCGCGCCCCGCACCCGACGGTAATCACTAATGGTCCGCGCGCGGCCGTCGATCGCGAACTCGGCGTTACGCATGTTCACTTCGCCGCCGTTCTCCAGGCGCGCAAGTTGAGACAGCGCAAATTTAATACCGCCGAGCCAGACACTGCGTTCGGGCGCACCGCGCGCCGGCTGCATGCCGTCTGTAATTTCGACGCCGTCGAACAGTTCACGCGCTGTGCCGAGGATGGAGGCGCGCGTTTGGCTGTCCGGCACGAACCCGGTCAGGCGAACTGCGGCCCGGTCTCGCTCAGCACTCCACGTGTAAGTCTTCTGAAGTTCGACAAGCGTGGTCTGGTTGTCCGCAACGCGAACGCCCCAGACGCTGCGGACAATGTCGGCCGCCTCGCGCCGTTGGGTCGGCGAAAACGCCTGACCGCTGATCGCGCCGTCCCGGCCGTCAAACGCCGTGCCCGCCCAGCCGAGCCCGACGGACTGAAGTTTGGCTTCGGTCCGCGCCGCCAGATCGTTCTGGATATCCTGGTGTTTGCTGGAGACCGCGAACGCGATCAGAAGGCCGAGCGGGAGGACGCCCCACATCCAACGCAGCCAATTGCAACGCATACCTTTCGCACCCGTTCTCTCAAGGTCCCGTGCCGCACCGCCGTTATGCCCCGCGGGCCCACATCACCGCAATGGTCTATGAGCCCATAGGTTACGACAGCAATCCGACAGCCTGAGGGCACCGGCCTTCAAATAAAGCGTGCGGCGGATTGGCCCCACTGGCCGGTCATCTGGTGGTGTTGTCGCGGGTCCGGCGGGGCGCGTCGATGGGAGGGCGCGCTGCGTCAGGCCCGATGTGCACCTCGCCGCGGGATTTGGCGAGCGTGATCTGGCGCTGCCGCTCGGCGGCACGCGCCTTTCGGTCGTCAGGTGCCGTCGCCTCGCACTTCGGACAGAGTTCACGCGCGAACCCGCCGTGGCCTTCGCCGGACTGGAACGGATCGCGGCAGCTCGCGCACAACTGATAGGTCCCCTGCCCGAGCCCGTTGGTAACACTCACACGGCGGTCGAACACAAAGCATTCGCCAGCCCATAAGCTGTCCTCGGCTGGGGTTTCCTCGAGGTATTTGAGGATGCCGCCGCGCAGGTGAAACACGTTTTCGAAGCCGCGCGACTTCAATAGCGCCGTCGCCTTTTCACAGCGGATCCCGCCAGTGCAGAACATCGCAATCTTTGCGGTGTCGCGCCCGGCAAGGTTCTGCTCGGCCCAGTCGGGGAACGCGCGAAACGTCTCCGTCTTCGGGTCGATCGCGTTTTCAAAAGTTCCGATCGCGACCTCGTAATCGTTGCGGGTGTCAATCACGATCGTTTCAGGATCGGAGATCAGCGCGTTCCAGTCCGCCGGATCGACATAGGTCCCTGCATTCGTTGCCGGATCGAGATCGGGCGTGCCCATCGTGACGATCTCGGACTTCAGCCGCACCTTCAGCCGGACAAACGGATTGGCATCGGCCGTCGACCATTTGACGGCGAGGCCCTCGAACCCTTCCTGCGCGCGAATGGCGGCAAGGACGCGCTCGAGGCCTTTGCGTGACCCGGCGATCGTACCGTTGATCCCTTCGCGCGCGACGATGAGCGTGCCCGTCGCGCGGGCATTCTCGGCAACGCGAAGGAGTTCCGTCTGAAATCCTTCAGGATCGGCGACCTGCGCGAAGTGATAGAGCGCGGCGACCGAGTAAGCCGCGTCTGCGCCTGTCTCATGTCGCGACGCCGATTTGTTTGCCAGGTCGCTCATCACCGCTCCCGCCGCCGCTGCGGCTCTTCGAGCGCAAAGTTGAAGCTCACCGAAATCCGGTTGTCCTCTGCATCGTTCTCAGGGACGTCGTGGCGGAGCCAGCTCTCCCACAACAGCACATCGCCGGGCTTCGGCTTGATCGTCACGAACGGCTTTGCACCCGCCGGCGCGGACCGCTTGCGTATCGGCGCCGCCATCATCATCGCATGCCGCGGATCCTCGAAGCGGATCGCAGCGCTCCCGGGTGGCAGGCTCACGTAATACGTCCCGCTCACCGCCGAATGAGGATGCAGGTGCGCACTGTGATGACCGCCGGGCGCCAGAATGTTGACCCACAGGCTATCGAGCACCAGCCCGCGCTCGGACAGATCGAAGTGGGCTGCGTCGGCGAACGCCTGCACGTGCGTCTCGAGCGCTTCCTTCAGCTCGGCGAACTCCGGGAACCGCCAAGGCAGATCATCGAGGGAGGCATACGACGTGTAACCGCCATAGCCCTGCTTCTCTGACCACGAGAGACCGGCCGCGTCATCGCTTGCAAGCGCGAGACAGACCGCTTCGAGCCGCCGGTTTCGCTCAGCCGTCTGGCGCGCAAACAGGCGTCCGCGATAGAGAGACGTTGCGAAGAGATGATCGATTGAAGCCATGGTCCGCGCGATTTGGCCGCCACTGAAGGCCGGGTCAAGTTTATGCGTCTGCGGCGGCGCGGCAGAAGCGGCGATCGCCGTACGCATGGAGGAGTGAGCGGCATGGCGGGCAGACCTCAGATGACAGCCGCGACGGAAACCGGGTCGCGCGCCGGTGAGCCCGCCTTGCCGCGCATTTATCTCGCGGGCCCCGACGTATTCCTGCCCGATCCGATCGCAGCCGGCCGCGCGAAAGCCGATCGCGCAAAGTCCTTCGGCCTCGAAGGCGTTTTCCCGCTCGATGCCAGCCTCGATCTCGACGGCCTCGCGCGTGAGGAACAGGCGCGCCGCATCGCGCTCGCCAACGAAGCCCTCATGCGCTCGTGCGATGCCGCCGTCATCAACGCCTGCCCGTTCCGCGGGGTCTCGATGGATTCAGGCACCGCGTTTGAAGTGGGCTTCATGCGCGCGCTCGGCCGCCCCGTGGTCGGCTATACCCACACGGCCGAACCGTTTGCCGATCGCTCGCAGACGTTGCGCTCGGCAGGCCCTGATCTGGCGTTCGACTACGACACGCCAGCGCTCGCGATCGAAGACTTCGGACTGCCTGAAAATCTTATGATCACCGTCGCGATGAGTGAGAGCGGCCTCCCGATGGTGACCGGGACGCGCCGTGAGACGAACGGCATCATCGCGGGCGAGGCGTTCGATGCTTGCCTTGCCTGGCTCGCGTCAATTCTCTAGGCCGCACTACTCCTTCTCAGAGGGGCCGATCGCGCCAAAGCGATCGTCGCCCCCGACCATGCCTTGCCCCGGAGCCCGCCCATGACCGCCGCTGCCACCCGCGATCTTATTACCCGCTACTACGATGCCTTTAACCGCGGAGACACGGACGCGATGCTGGCCTTGGTCAGCGACGACATCATCCATGACGTGAACCAGGGGGGCGAACGCCGCATCGGCAAGGATCGCTTCGCAGCCTTCAATGCGCGCATGACGCATCACTACGAGGAAACGCTGTCGGACCTCGTGATCTTCGTTGCCGAAGACGGCGCGCGCGCAGCAGCGGAGTTCAATGTCTCGGGCACCTACCGCATGACTGAAGACGGCCTGCCGCCTGCCCGAGATCAGACCTACCAGCTCCCGGCCGGCACCTTCTTCGCAGTCGACGGAGACCTCATTACGCGCATCACGACCTACTACAATCTGACCGATTGGATCACGCAGGTCAGCACGCAGCGATGACGGATGGCATCACCATCCAACGGCACATTGGAAGCGTGCCGGATGAGGTCCTAACGGCAATCTCGGAACTGCGCGTGACCGTCTTCCGCGCTTGGCCGTATCTGTATGACGGCGCCGCCGAATACGAAGCGTCGTACCTCAGCGAGTTTGCCGCCGCTGAAGACGCAGTCGTGATCAGCGCGATGGCTGACGGGCGGACGATCGGTGCTGCAACAGCGGCCCCGTTGATGAGCCATACGCCGGAGTTCGCCGAGCTGTTCGCCGCGCACGGGTACGACCCCGACGGTGTCTTTTACCTTGGCGAAAGCGTCCTGCTGCCCGAGTTCCGAGGGCGCGGGATCGGGCATGCGTTCTTCGATGAGCGTGAGGCGGCAGGACGCGAGATCGGCGCAAAGCGCGGGCGGTCGTTCAACGTGTTCTCGTTCTGCGGTGTCGTCCGCCAACTAGATGCGCCACGCCGCGCTTACGCCAGAACGGATCGAGCGGCCTGACGTCCGTATCGCGGCGTGG
>JBCBXS010000258.1:0-4143 GCA_039816475.1 Pseudomonadota bacterium
CGCAGTGCTGATGGTCTGCGGCACCGCCGCCCTCGCGTTGGTGACGTCAGGATCTGACGCACCGGTCATGCTCACGATCCTTGCGGTGTTTGCAGCGCTCGGTGTGTTCCTCGTCTTCGGCCTCATCGCAGGGCACATCCGCATTGGCGAACGGACGACCGAGACCGATTTACTGCACGGACTGTTCACGCAGCATGACGCCGGCCTGATCGTGACCCGCCGTGACGGCATGATCGCCTACGCCAATCCGATGAGCGCTGAACTGCTGGGCGTGGCGTCGGCAAGCGACATGCGCCTGCTCGAAGATGCGTTCAATCCGGACCCCGACGCTAACGCCACACTCTTCCGCCTCAGCCGCGCGGTGGAACGCAATCGCGCGCGGACCGAGGACATCTATTTGCCGGCCCGCGCTGGCCTCGGAGCCGGCCGCTGGCTCCGCGTCAGCGCGCGCCCCTTCGCCGATGCGACGCCGGACGCGGAATTGCGTGGCGCTGCGATGTGGTCGCTGACCGATATCACCCGGGACAAGACGCTCGAGGCGCAGGCCCGCGCAGGCCTTGAAGACGAACTCGGCGTCTATCAACAAATGCCAGCCGGCTTCCTCGTCGCAAGTACAGACGGGCGCTTGCAGTACACGAACGCCTATCTGAAGTCCGCGCTGGGCCTTGCTGCCGAAGACACCGATCGCGAATGGATGATCGCGGACCTCGCAGCCGGCGATGGTGCCGAACTTCTGACGTCGCTTGCCAACGCAGATGCGTCTGGCAGCCAGTGCATCGAGCTTGATCTGGTGACAGCCGAAGGCCTCGCATGGCCCGCGATGCTGGTGCTGCAATCGACGTCACCGGCGGATCAGGACGACGATACCGTCCCGCGCACGTTCTCGGCGATCGTTCTTCCGCAAGTCGGATCCACGGGCGAAGAGAGCATCGACGTCAGCGATATGGCTGACGGCCGCGCCGGTTTTTTCCGGAACGCACCGTTCGGCATCGCGACCGTCTCGAGCGAGGGTCTGATCAGCGGCGCCAACACCGCTTTCGCGCGCCTGCTTGTGAGCGGCGAAGCGGCCAACGGTGCAAGCGTCCGCCAGGCGGTTGCGCGCGCGACCACCGTGGAAGGCGTTGCTGCGTTCAACGACGCGCTCGAAGCCGCGTTCGAGGGTCAGGCTAACATCGCACCGATCGAATTGACCGTTGGGGAGAAGCAGGATTTTACCCGCCGCCTGTTCTTTGCGACCGCCGGCACTGCGCCCAACCGCTCCGCCGTCATCTACGTCATCGACGCGACCGAGCAGAAGGCGCTCGAAGAACGCTTCGCGCAGAGCCAGAAGATGGAAGTGGTCGGCAAGCTCGCAGGCGGCATCGCGCACGACTTCAACAACGTCATGACCGCGATCATCGGCTTCTCCGATCTGTTGCTCGGCACGCATCGCCCTGGCGACCCGGCGTTCCAGAACATCAAGTCGATCCGCTCGAGTGCGGAACGCGCAGCCGACCTCGTGCGCAACCTGCTCGCATTTTCGCGTCAGCAGCAGCTGAGCCCGAAGGTCCTGCAGGTCAACGACGTCATCGGTGACGTAATGCAGATGCTGCGGCAGACAACGCTGCGCGACAGCATCGAGTTGAAAATCCAATCGGCCCGCGATCTGTGGCTGGTTGAGGCGGACAAGAACGAGCTGGAGCGCGTGGTCGTCAATCTGTCGGTCAACGCACGCGATGCGATGGGTGACGGCGGTCAGTTGTCCGTGCGCACCCGCAACGTGTCCGAACGCGAGAGCCAGCGGCTTTCAGCAGACGGCATGACGGTCGGCGAATACGTACTGATCGAGTTCGAGGACACCGGCACCGGCATTCCCGCCGACGTGCTGGACAAGGTCTTCGATCCGTTCTTCACAACGAAGGACGTTGGCAAGGGCACAGGCCTCGGCCTCTCGACGGTCTACGGGATCATCAAACAAACGGGCGGGTTCATCTACGCTGACTCCGTCGAAGGCAAAGGCACGACATTCCGGGTCTACCTGCCGCGGTTCGAGCCGGATGCAGATCAGGCAGCAGTAAGCGCCGAGGCGGCGGCAGCGGAAGAGCCGGAGCAGAAGCCGAGCCGTGACCTCACCGGTGTCGGCCGCGTGCTGGTCGTCGAGGATGAAGATGCGGTCCGCATGTTTGCGACGCAGGCGCTCCGGCGGCAGGGCTACGAGGTCCTCGAAGCCTGCGACGGCTACGAAGCGCTTGATCTCTTCGACGATCAGGATTTCGAGGTCGATCTCGTCGTCAGCGACGTCAAGATGCCGGAGATGGACGGACCGACGCTGCTTAAAGAACTTCGCAAGCAGCACCCGGATGTGCGGTTCGTGTTCGTATCCGGCTACCCGGCGGACGCGTTCTCGAAGACGCTCGCCGACGAGGACAACTACACGTTCCTACCGAAGCCGTACTCACTCGCTCAGATCGCCGCGACCGTGAAAGAGCAGCTCGCCGTTTAAGGCAGGCGCAAGCTCAGGCGTCCTTGCCGCGCCGAACGTACACGCCGACGCGCATTGCGACCGAGCTGGCAGGCACCACCCCGTCACCAGCCTGAGAATTCGATCGCATGCGGCAACCGGTCCGGATATTGACATTGGAACAAAAATCGAACATACAGGGTCCACACTGTTTGTAGACCTGAGACTCATTTCAAAGGGTGCAGAGATGTCGAAACCTGAGCTTCGTGTGATCGAGGGGAATAAGGTGGATAAGCAAAAGGCGCTCGACGCTGCGCTCGCCCAGATCGAAAAGAATTTCGGCAAGGGCTCGATCATGAAGCTCGGCAAGAACGACGCGATCAACGTCGAAGCCGTGCCGACGGGGTCGCTCGGCCTTGATATCGCACTCGGTATTGGCGGCCTCCCCCAGGGACGGATCATCGAGATCTACGGACCTGAATCTTCGGGCAAGACGACGCTCGCACTGCACGTTGTGGCAGAGGCCCAGAAAGCCGGCGGCATCTGCGCGTTCGTCGACGCAGAACACGCAATGGACCCGGTCTATGCGCGCAAGCTCGGCGTCAACATCGATGACCTTCTGATTTCCCAGCCGGACAACGGCGAGCAGGCGCTTGAGATCGCCGATACGCTCGTGCGCTCCGGCGCGGTGAAGGTGCTTGTGATTGACTCCGTTGCTGCACTCACGCCGCGGGCCGAACTCGAAGGCGATATGGGCGACAGCCTGCCGGGCCTTCAGGCGCGCCTGATGAGCCAGGCGCTCCGCAAGCTGACCGGCTCGATCGCGAAGACCGACTGTATGGTCGTCTTCATCAACCAGATCCGCCTCAAGATCGGTGTGATGTTCGGCAACCCTGAGACGACGACGGGGGGCAACGCACTGAAGTTCTACTCGTCTGTCCGTCTCGACATCCGTCGCATCGGTCAGATCAAGGACCGCGACGAGGTCGTCGGCAATCAGACCCGCGTGAAGGTGGTCAAAAACAAGGTCGCTCCGCCGTTCAAGCAGGTCGAGTTCGACATCATGTACGGCAAGGGCATCTCCAAGGTCGGCGAGATCATCGACCTCGGCGTCAAAGCCGGCATCGTCGAGAAGTCCGGGGCGTGGTTTGCCTACGGCGGCTCGAAGATCGGGCAGGGCCGCGAGAACTCGAAATCGTTCCTGATGGAGAACCCTCAGCTCATGGCTGAGATCGAGCGTAAGGTTCGCCAGAGCGCCGGCCTCATCGAAGAGGCGATGCTGGGCGATCCGGAACCGGACGACGACATCAAGGTCGACGAGGACGGCGTCATCATCGAGGACGAGCCGCCCGCCAAGGTCGCTGGCAAGGCGTAACGGCCGCATGGACAGGCCGGACACTGCGGGTCCGGCCGGCAGCGATCTCGTCATCCGGCCGGCGGTGACGTCGGACATCGCATCAATCGTCCGGCTGCTTGCCGACGACCCGCTCGGGGCGACCCGCGAGATCGCGCCTGACGACGGCGCGCCGCCGGGCGCGGTCTACGTCAAAGCCTTTGCCGCAATCGAGGCAGACCCGAACGCACGTGTCATCGTCGCCTGCCGCGCCGAACAGATCGTCGGCACTCTGCAGCTCAATCTCATTGCGGGCCTGTCGCGGTCTGGGCTGCTCCGTGGCCAGATCGAGAGCGTCCGCGTTGCAGCG
>JBCBXS010000259.1:0-4137 GCA_039816475.1 Pseudomonadota bacterium
GACCCTCGACGGCGAAAGAGCCGATGAGCACGAGGGCCAGCGGAACCCCGATGGCCGGAACTGAGAGCGCAAAGATCGCGAGCCCGAGTGCGGCGGCGACGCGAACGGCCATCGCCTGCCCGACGGGCGTTTCGAATGCGGTCCACGCGAGGCTTTCGCTGAACGCGAGCGCGACATCACCGCCTGAAATCGTCAGCTGGAAGTTCACCCATCGCGCGATCTCAACCGCGAGCAGGACGATGACCGCCAAGCCGATCTGCCAGCGGAGTGCGCGTGCGAACGGGGCGTCTCGCGTGACCGTCGCCGCAAAGAAGGCCGAGCCCGCAACGAGGAACGCGGCGACGTAGAGCACCGTGCGCAGCGCAATCGCCAGGAGGTCGACGTCAGCCATCGCCGTTCATTCCGCGTTTGACACCCGGGCTTGATCCGAAAACTACGGCCGGACTTCGAAGCGGAGCGCCCCGCGCATGACGTGGCCGTCTTGCGCGACGGCGACCCATTCGACGGCGTACGCACCGGCTGCCATCGGCGCGGTGTCGAACGCATAAGACTTCGCAAAGCCAGCCGCCTTCCTGGGCTCGAGCCGGGTGCCTGAGGCGCCGGCGTCACCTTTAAGCGTGGCCACGGTCAGGCGCACAGGTTTCGTGAAGGCAAGTACGATCTCTTTAAGCCCCGCCGGCACCACGGAGCCTTCCGCCGGAGTGCTCTTGCCGACCTTCGAATGGGACGC
This sequence comes from Pseudomonadota bacterium, assembly GCA_039816475.1. Classification (GTDB taxonomy): domain Bacteria; phylum Pseudomonadota; class Alphaproteobacteria; order Rhizobiales; family Hyphomicrobiaceae; genus JBCBWG01. The sequence goes on from JBCBXS010000259.1 coordinate 731, forward strand.
TGCCGGCACAGCGACAACGACAAGCAGTGCCGCGGTCCCGGCAAACAGCATGCACAGACTGAGGAGCCACGCGCGCGTTATCTGCGATCGAACAGCCAAGGGTTGCTCTCCATTATTCGATGCCGTTCGCGCGCTGCAGCTCGCGAACATAGAGCGTGATCTTACTCACGTCCTCCTCGCTCACATTCGCGACGGCCGGCATATTGCCGAATGGCCAATGGTGCGCGCGCACGCCGTACTTCGCAGCCCGCTGGAATGAGATGTCTGAGTGATGACTCGGCTCGTAAATCTTGTGGACCAGCGGTGGCGCGACGCCGGCCTGCCCGACCGCGTTGACGCCGTGGCAGCTGGCGCAGTTCTCCGCGAACAGACGCTGGCCAGCTTTTGCAACCGTTGTGAGTTCCGGCAGCTTGATCGAAACGATGGGCTTTCCGGTCGGCGCCGCAACCTCACGCGTTTGTTGCCCACGGACAACCAGTAGCGTGCCAGCCGCGACAACGACTGCGAGAACGAGCGGCGCCCAACGTTGCATGACACTCTCCGATCGGTTCACGGCCTTTGGAGACGCGTACGGCTTCCATCTGCTGGAACGTCAAACGGCGTGCGCTACGATGCCGTCAGATGAGTGACGACATCCGGCGACGGTGCGAGCCTGCCGCTTTCGACCTGACGGACGACGTCAGCAATCGCTGCATTCAGCGGCGCCGCAACCCCGACTTCAGCGGCTTTCTCTGCAACGAAACCGTTGAGCGCATCGATCTCCGTTCGCCGGCCCTTTGCGATGTCCTGCCCCATCGACGGGCGTTGCTCATCGGCGCGGGTTGCGGTCGCAGCGAGGATCGTATCTTCGCAGCGTGCCATCGCGGCTCCGTCGCCGTCATGTGCGGCGACCACATCGTCGGCCGGCATTCCGTAGAGCTTTTCGAGCGTGAAGCCGTGCGCGCGGCCGACCGTGGCCGCTTCACCCGCGATCCGGATCGCGAGTTTGCGTGTCTCCGGATCGCGATCGTTGGCGTTGCCGCCGCGGCCAGTGGCAGCGGCGAGTGGATTGCGCATGCAGTTCACGCAAAGCTTCGTCCAGCGCTCGCCCCAGAGATTGCTCGTTGTCTCAGCGCTATCGACCGTCCGCATGAGGTCTGCGACGCGTTCGGCCCGCTCGGTGATACGGCCGTGGCACTCGCCGACGCGAAAGACGAGATGCGAACTGCCGCCGAGCTTCACCAGCCGCTTCACCTGCCCCGGCGCGTGCAGTTCGACGGAGATCTTGCTCGCGATGCAGCCGAGGACCCGCCCCCAGCCAACGGCTTCGGCGATCGTCGCTTCGTTAATTGCGTTTTGCAGTGAAACGACGAAACCGCCGGGCGCCAGATAGGGCGCGATCATGTGGGCCGCCCAGCGCGTATCGTAGGCCTTGGTCGCGAGGAATACGATGTCGAAGCCCGGGCCACCGGCCTCGGATTGAAGGTCGGTCAGATGTCGCGCGCGGACCTGGACTGTACGTTCCTCAGCGGCAGTCATGCCGGCGAGTTGCAGTCCAGCAGACGTCATGGCGTCGACATGCTGCGGCCAGGGATCGAAGAACGTGACGTCGTGGCCGTCGGTCGCCATCCAGCCACCACAGTGCGCGCCGACCGCGCCAGCACCCACCACTGCAATCCGTTCGCCTGATCGCACGTCGGCCATCGTCGCCTCCCATTCGTATGTGCCGCGCGTTCAAGGTCGCGCGTCTTTGTTGTTTGATGCACGAGTGCGCCGGCCCGGCCAACAGCCGCAGTCCGCTAGCGCCGAACGGGATCGGAAAGGACCGGCTCGATCGACGATGTGATGCGCTCGCCGGGCTTCGGTGAACCGGCTCCGGGATACGTCGGCAGGCCGCCGCGGCGGCGACGTTCGGCACTCGGGGTATGGCCGAAGTGTTCGCTGTAACTCTTCGAGAAGTGCGACGCGGAGACGAACCCGCACGCCATCGCGACCGACAGGATCGGCATGCTGGTCTGCTGCAACAGGAACCGGGCATGGTTCAGCCGAACGATCAGGTAATGCCGCGTCGGCGAGTGCCCAAGGTATTTTGCGAACAACCGCTCAAGTTGGCGCGTCGAGATCCCGGCGTGGCCCGCAAGCTCGGAGCACGACAGCGGTGTCTCGATCGTCTCCTCCATCCGCGAGACGACCTGCAACAACTTCGGATGCGCAACGCCGAGGCGTGATCGCAAATCCATCCGCTGCCGCTCGCCGGCCTCTCGCATACGATGATGGACAAGCTGATCGGTCACAACGGAGGCGAGTTCGCGCCCATGGTCGCGGGCGACGATCGTGAGCATGAGATCCGCAGACGCGGTCCCGCCCGCGCACGTGAACCGCTTGCGGTCGATCTCGAAGAGTTCTTGCGTCACGTCGAGATCGGGATGGTCCGCTGTCAGGCTCGGGTGATACTCCCAGTGGATCGTCACACGGTGCCCGTTCAGCAGGCCCGCCTTCGCCAGCAGCTTTGTGCCCGTACACACCGCGCCGATCGTTGAGCCGCGCGTCGCAAGCCGCCGCATGACGGCAATCATCTGGCGTTCGACTTCGACGTGATGCTCGAACACCATGCCGGAGACGGCGACGGCTGCATCCAGATTGTCAGCCGTCTTGAAGTCGGCATCGGCTGCGACCGACACCCCGGCGGATGAGAACACCGGTTCGCCGTCGATCGAATACAGACGATAGCGATAGAGTTCGCGGCCGGCAGCGCGGTTTGCGAGACGGAGCGGCTCAAGCGCCGACGTCATCGCCATCAGCGAAAACTTCGGCACCAGGAAAAAGCCGTACGTTTGCGGCCGAGACGTATCGGCCTCGCCGTTCGGAACCACCAGTTCCAGTTCGGTGTCGGACACGGCAAAACCCTGGTCGCGTTCCGGCTTGACCATCGACTGTTAACGCGCGGAACCCGCGACGCAATCCGAAATCGTCGGCTGCTCAACAATTTGCCTATCGGATGATCCGGGGGCTGATGGCGCAGGGCGCAGCGCGCCTCAGAGCACGCCCGTTTGCACTGCGAAATCAGTAAGCCCGGTCTCGAGTGCGCCGTAGCCGACGGGACGATGCTCGAAGGCGAGACCAAGCCGCCTCGCTGCTGCTTCGGCGGCGGCGAGCGATGGCGCACGGGGGGCCTGCGAGAGATACACAACACGCTCGTAATGGGCGAAGTAGAGGTCGCGGAGTTGCGGGTGGCGGTCGAGCCCGAGCCCCTTCCAGACCAGCGTCTCAAAATGGCGCGCGAGAAAGTCGGTCAGGTAGAAGGATCCGAGGTTCTCGGCCTCTGCCTCCGCAAATCGCTCGAGGCCGGAGAAGAACGCATAACAATGTGCGCCCGGCAGACGAGAGATGCGCTCTTCTTCAAGAACGCGATCGAGCGCGCCGCCTGT
>JBCBXS010000025.1:0-15341 GCA_039816475.1 Pseudomonadota bacterium
TTCTGTTCCCAGAAGCGGAGCACGTGCTTCTTGATATCGAGGACGTCGGCGACTTCGCTGATCGTCTTGAAAGCTCCTGGCCGCAGGGTTACCGGCTGCCAAACAACCAAAGACAAAGCGCGCAGAAAAGCCCGCCGGCCGGTAGGTGTCGGCTGTTTGGCAACGGCGGACATTGGCCAGCGAAGTGTTGACCCCTGCAGGGCCATCGGGCACACGTCGAGGCTGTCGGAGCGTGGCGCAGCCTGGTTAGCGCACTTGTCTGGGGGACAAGGGGTCGGGAGTTCAAATCTCCCCGCTCCGACCATTTCCCAAAACGTCAATGCAGTCATGCACGCCGCGTCGGGCGGACGGAAATTGCATGCTGCGCTGCACCTCAAATCAGCGTTGGCGGGACCAAACCATGCAGCTGTTAATCACGCTGCCCGAACCCCGGTCATCGTCTGTCGACACCCTGAAAAACCCGGCGAGACAAGGGCTTTGCTGCGAGACTTTGACGTTTGCCGTCACGGCGAGGTCTGTTACGTTCAGGCCATCGCGTCCGGCGCATAACAGCCATGTGCTCGGATCGATCTCAGGTCCATAGAGGCCGATGAGTCTAAGGGAGACTTCCATGAAGACGTTTACGACGGCAGCGCTCGCTGCCTCGGCAGCATTCGTGCTGACCGGTGCGTCGACCGCGCAGGCAGCCGAGTGCGAAGAGTTGAGACTTGGGTCGGCCATCTCGCTGACCGGCAAGTATGCGACCAACGGCATTCACGCCAAGAACGGCTACGAGTTCGCGATCAAGAAGATCGACGAAAACGGCGGCGTGAAGATCGGCGATAAGTGCTACAACTTCAAAGTCACGTACTACGATGACGAGTCCAAGGGTGACCGTGGCGCGACGCTCGCTGAGCGCCTGATTAACCAGGACAAGATCCAGTACATGCTCGGGCCGTACTCCTCGAGCCTGACCAAGGCCATCGCGCCGGTCACTGAAAAGTACCAGATCCCGATGGTCGAAGCTGAGGGCGCATCGCGCTCGCTCTTCAACAAGGGCTATAAGTACCTCTTCGCCGTCCTCTCGACGTCGGAGCAGTACCTCGCCTCCGCGATCACACTGGCCGCTGAGCAGGCGGAAAAGGCCGGTAAGAAAGCCTCTGACGTGAAGGTCGCAGTTGCCGTCGAGAACGACCCGTTCTCGCTCGACATCCGCGCTGGTGTTCTTGAGGACGCCAAGAAGCTCGGCATGAAGATCGTCGTTGACGAGAAGCTGCCGCGCGACCTCTCCGACATGAGCTCGATCCTCACGAAGACCAAGCTCGTGAAGCCGGACGTGCTGATCGTCTCCGGTCACTCGAAGGGTGCTGCCACGGCCGTCCGCCAGATTGGTGAGATGAACGTAAAGGTGCCGATGATCGCGATCACGCACTGTGAAGCAGCCGACGTGACGGGCAAGTTCCCGAAGGCGGCTGAAGGCGTGCTCTGCTCGACGCAGTGGGCGGAAACGCTCTCGTACGAAGACCCGATCTTCGGTTCGGCTGCGAACTACGAGAAGGAGTTCAAGGAAGCCTATCCGGAGTACAAGGACAAGAAAGTCCCGTACCAGACGGCTCAGGCCTCCGCAGCTGTCTACGTCTTTAAGGATGCCTTCGAGCGCGCAGGTTCGCTCGACAAAGAAAAGCTGCGTGATGCCATCGCGCAGACCGATCTCTCGACGTTCTACGGCCAGATCCGCTTTGCTCCGGAAGGCAACAACATCGCAAAGCCGATGGTGCTGCGCCAGATCCAGGGCGGCGAATACAACGTGGTCGCACCGTCGAAGTTCGCTTCGCATCCGATCAGCTGGCCGCGCGAGTAGCGGTCTGACGATCAAGGAAAAGCCGGGCCCCGCGCCCGGCTTTTTCCTGTGACCACATTCCGCTGACACGACTGATACCGCTCGGCGCGACGCGCGCGTGCGGACGACGAAGGGGCTGCCACCGATGGATCAGATCCTCGGCAACATCCAGCTGTTGATCGACTATCCCGTCGCCAACATCGAGATCCTCGTTCAGGGGCTCATGATTGGCGCAATCTTCGTGCTGGCCGCCTACGGTCTTGCGCTGGTCTGGGGCGTCATGAACGTCAAGAACCTCGCGCAGGGCGACTTCGTGATCCTTGGCGGGTACATCTCCTGGTACCTGGTCAAGTCGTTCGGCGACTACGGGATGCACCCACTGATGGGCGTGCCGATCTCGTTCATTGCGCTCTGGGGCGTCGGGTGGGTCGTCTACAAGCTGGTGATCAATCGCGTGATCGAACGCGACCTGTTCACGTCTCTGCTCGCGACCTTCGGTATTGGCATCATCTTCGCGCAGGGCATGAACCTGATGTTCGGCTCTGACACACAGAGCCTCCGTCTCGACTACAGCTCATTCACGTTCTTCGATGGCATCGTGAACGTTCCCGTCGCAAAGCTGATTGCCGTGATCCTCGCCGCGCTGCTTGCGACCGCCGTCATCATCTTCATGAAATCAAGCCGCATGGGTCAGGCCATCCGCGCAACGGCGCAGGACGCGCGCGCCGCCCGGGTGATGGGGATCGATACGGAGAAGGTGTATGCCTTCACGTTCTCGCTCAACGCCGCGATTTGCGGTGCAGCCGGTGCGCTCATCGTGCTCGTCTGGGAGATCCAGCCGTTCTACGGCATCGCCTATTCGGTCCGCGCCTTCGTCGTCGTCACGGCTGCCGGCCTCGGCAACCTGCCCGGCGTGATTGCAGCCGGCCTCGGCATTGGCGCGCTCGAGCAATACGGCGGCCACATCTTCGGGATCGGATATCAGCAGGCCATCGCCGTGCTGCTCCTGCTCATCGTCCTCATCTTCCGCCTGATGCAGCAACAGCGTCAGCGCCAGGTGCTCGCTTAAGGAGCCGCCCGTCATGCGATATATTATTTACCTGGCGCTGCTCGCGCTGACCGTTGCCGCCCCGTTCCTCTTCCCGAACTTCGGGACGTCGCTCGCAGCGCTTTGGCTGCTGATCATCGTCGCGCTGACGTGGGACATGACCGGCGGTCAGATGGGCTACAACTCGCTCGGCAACATCTTCTTCTACGGCACGGGCATGTACGTCGCAGCCGTCGTCGGGATCGGCATGGTCTACGACGTCGGCGAATACACAAGCGCTGCCGGCGGCGGCATTCGCAACTTCACGACAACGCAATACTTCACCGGAATGATCGTGGGCTCGCTGGTTGCCGGCGTCTTCTGCGCGATCAGTGCGCTCATCATCGGCTACATCACGTTCGGCCTGCGTGGGCCCTACTTCGCAATCGGGACGTTGGGCGTTGCGATTGCCGCCGGCGAACTAGTCTCGAACTGGGACTGGGTCGGCGGCGGCCAAGGCATCGTGCTGCCGGTCTATCCAGGCGACCTCGATGATTCGAAGGTCTTCTTTTATTTCCTCTTCGCGGGCCTTGGCGTCCTGCTGATCATGTTTCTATCGTGGCTCTATAAGACGCGGTTTGGCGCCGCGATTAACGCGATCCGCGATGACGAGGAAAAAGCCGAGGCCATGGGCCTCCACACGCTGCGCTACAAGCTGATCACTTGGTCGATTGCCGCGTTCTTCGTTGGCATCGCGGGCGGGATCTCAGCCTTCCAGCTTATCTCGTTTGAGCCTCTTGAAACCGCCTACCAGACCATCAACCTCGGCATCTTCATGGTTGTTGCCGTCCTGCTCGGCGGTAAAGGCACGCTGTGGGGCCCGGTCATTGGCGCGATCCTGTTCCACGTCCTGAAAGAGGTGACGTGGACCTACTTCCTCGGCTGGCAATGGGTTGCACTCGGCGCGCTCATCGTCGTCACCGTCGTCTACTTCCAGGACGGCATCATGGGCTGGCTGAAGCACACGCGGCCTGAGTGGTTCGGCGTTCGCGTCGACCAGCGAGACCAGCGCGCCGCACCTGCCGGTGGACAGCCGATTGCGGAGCCTGCCGAATGACCAACATCATCGAAGTCGATAGCGTCACGAAGACGTACGGCGGCGTCGTCGCCAACAAGGACATCTCGATCCGCGTGAAAGAGGGCGGGATCACCGGCCTCATCGGGCCGAACGGGTCCGGCAAGACGACGCTGTTCAACTCGATCGTCGGCTATCATCCGATCGACAACGGCTCGATCCGCTTCGAGGGTGACGAAATCTCGAAGAAGCGCGTGCCCGAGATCGCCCGGCTTGGCCTTCTGAGAACATTCCAGCAGACGCGCATCTACGGCCAGATGAACTGCGTCGAGAACATGCTCATCTCCATCCCGCACCGGAAGATGAGCATGGGCGACATGTTCAAGAAGAACACTGAAGGCGACATGGACAAAGCCGAGCGGCTGCTCGACTTCGTCGGTCTCTACGAGAAGCGGTATCTGCGTTCCGGCTCGCTGTCGTTCGGACAGCAGAAGCTGCTCGAATTCGCGATGGCGCTCATGAACGAGCCCCGCGTTCTGCTGCTCGACGAGCCGACCGCCGGCATCAACCCGACGCTGATCAACGGCCTGATCGATCGGCTCAAACGCGCGAACACCGAATTCGGCATCACCCTCCTGGTCATTGAGCACAACATGCGGGTGATCATGAACATGGCCTCAGACATCTACTGCCTGGCGCACGGCCAACTGCTGGCGGAAGGCAAGCCGGACGAGATCCAGAACGATCAACGTGTGATCGATGCCTACCTCGGAGCGCACTGACACGTGGAAGGCCGTCCATGTCGAAGCCGTACAAGCCTGACGGATACCCGAGCGCTTCGGCCTACTTCGTGCCGTGCGATGCGGACGCGATGATCGCGTTCGTCGAGCAGGTGTTCGGCGGTGAACGTACGCGCCGCTTCAATCACGAGAACGGCAAGCCAAAGCACATCGAGGTCAAGTTTGACGACGTGGTGATCATGATCGGTGTGCCCGACAGCGACCGCTTCGAGCAGGTCTCGAACATGCTGCATGTTTATGTGCCGGACGCAGCCGCCACTTACGCGCGCGCGATCGCGCACGGAGCGCGCTCGATCCATCCACCCGAACAGAAAGACGACCCTGATCTCCGCGGCGGTTTCACCGACCCCTGGGGCAACAGCTGGTTTGTCGCGACGCAACAGGACGCCGGGAGCTGACGATGAGTGACAACGATACTGCGAGCGACGCATTGCCCGACGGCGCCGCAACCGGACGCCCGGACCCATCAAAGGACGCGGCCAGCAGTAAAGCCGGCGGCTATCACATGGGCGGCGTCGATACCGTCATTTCGGTCGAGGAGGTCACGCGGCAGGTCTCGGCAATCGCCGAGACGGTCACGGTCGCCCAGCTCGATGGGCTTGTTGCCGGTGAAGAACCTTACCTGTCGATCAACGATCTTCGCGCCGGATACGGGCAGATGGAGATCCTGCACAACATCAACCTGCGTGTCGGCCGCAAGCAGTCGCTCTGCCTGATCGGCCCGAACGGCGCCGGCAAATCGACAGTGCTGCACGCGATCTTCGGCTTCAACAACATCTTCTCGGGCAGCATCACGGTCGGCCAGGGCGATGGCCAACAGGACGTCACGAAGCTCTCGCCGAACGAGAAGCTGCGCCAGGCCGGCATCGCCTACATCCTGCAGGACAAGTCCGTCTTCCCCGGCATGACGGTCGAGGAAAACCTCTGGATGGGCGGCTTCCTTAAGGACACGCCGGCGGAGGCGCGCCAGGCGGCTGAAGAGATCTTCGATAAGTATCCGCGCCTCGCCGCACGGCGCCGCCACCAGGCGAAGGTGCTGTCCGGCGGTGAGCGTCGGCTGCTCGAAATCTCGCGTGCGCTGGTGATGAACCCGGAAGTGCTGCTGGTCGATGAACCGTCCATCGGTCTTGAGCCGCGCTTCATCGACATGGTCTTCGAAATTCTGCACGACCTGCAGCACAACGAAGGCAAGACCATCGTGATGGTCGAGCAGAACGCCAAGAAGGGCCTCGAGTTCGCCGACATCGGCTATGTCATGGTCTCGGGCGAGATCGCGATTGCAGGGCCTGGCAACGACCTCCTCGCTAACCCGGATGTCGGCCGCCTGTTCCTCGGTGGGTAGCCGACAATGGCTGGCGATCAGGGGCTCGATCGCAACGGCGGCCCGATGGTCTAGATTTTTGCGATTTCCGGCGAGACTGCACGTTCGTAAGTCGCAGCCAGCGTCATAAGCTGATCCTCCCGGAACGGCCGTCCGACGAACTGGAAGCCGTTGGGCATCTCGCCGCCGCCTCGCGCGTATGGCAGCGTTAGAGCGGGCAACGCGAGATAGTTGATCGCGCGCGTGTAGAGAAGGACGCGCGCGAGCGCCGGCAGCAGCTCAGGTTTATCGCTCAAATCCAATTCCTCGATCGTTGGCACAGCGTCGGGGAATACCGGCAGCAGGATCGCGTCACAGGCGCCGAACGTCGTCTCGAGCACATCGCGAAGCATCATGCCGCGGGCGCGCAGGGCCGTTTGATGGTCGGCGCCCGAGATAAAGTGGCCGACTTCCACCCGCGCGCGGACCTGCGGGCCGTATGCGTCGGCGCGGTTGCGTAGATAGGCGCCGTGGGCTGAGGCGACTTCCGGCATCTGCAAGAGCTGCGCGAGGCGGTCAAGCTCGCCCCAATCGCGAAACGACACGGGTTTAAATGCGCAGCCCGCGTCCGCGAAGACGGCCCGCGCGCCCTCAAGCCGCCGCTGAACGTCGTCGCTTGCTTGACCGATCAGCGCTTCATCGATGCCGATCGTGAGCGCGCCCGGGTCGGCCTCGAGTGCGGCCTGGTAGTCCTGCATCGGCAGGTGCGCCGTCCGCCCGTCCTTAGGATCGTGCCCTGCGATTAGCGACAGGATCAGGGCAAGGTCCTCGGCATGCCGCGCGATCGGCCCGACGCAGTCGTGATTGCCGGAGAGCGGCATAGCGCCGGCGAGCGACACGCGGGACCACGTGGGCTTCAGGGACTTCACTCCGCAGGCGGCCGCCGGAAGTCGAAGCGAGCCGGCCGTATCCGAGCCCAGCGCGACCGGGACGGCGCCGGTGGCCACGGCGATTGCCGAACCGGACGACGAGCCTCCCGTGATGAGCTCGCGGTTATAAGGATTGCGCGCGTGGCCGAAGATGTAATTGTGCCCCGTCGGTCCGAACGCAAACTCCGTCATGTGTAGCGCTGCGATCTGATGCGCTCCGGCGGCCTTCAGGCGTGCCAGGACTGCCGCGTCGTCCGCCGCAGGCTCGGCCCGGCGGATGTTCGCGCCCCAACTTGCGATTCTGCCGGCCCGGTCGAACATGTCCTTGTGCGCGAGCGGCACACCGTGCAGTGGCCCGAGCTTCGCGTTCGCTTGGACCGCCGCATCCGCCTGCGCGGCGGCCTGCAATGCCTCCTCCTCCTCAAACGTGATGACGGCATTACAGGCCTCATGGACTGGCTTCAGCCGCGCGAGAGCTGCCTCTGTCAACGCGATGCTGGTCGTCCGCCCGTCCGCAATCGCCGCGGCCATCGAAACGGCTGAGGCCTGCGCGAGCGTTTCGTCAGCGCCGCTCACGTCTTTGGCCTCGCGAGATCGGCGGCCATCACAGCGTGAATGTCCCGCGCATCGGCGTCGATCGGCAGTCGGTCTGAAACGGCAAGCGCCGCCTGTTCGAGGGCTGCGACATTCGCCTGCATCGCGGCGCGCCGTTCGTCGGGGACATCGTGGCCGGTGAGGCTCGCGGGCGCGGCGGTTTTCGTGTCGATGCCGGGTGATTTGGCCATGCGGTCCTGCCGTCCTGTCGCGATTAATTAAAATTGCATGGCATCGCTTAGATCGGAATTCAACGCGATGTGGGAGAGTGATGTCTTCGAGCCGGGGGGCTTTGCTGACGGGGGGTGCATTGGGGGATGCGCCGCCCGTCAGACCGTTTCAGACCGGGCTACGCCGCCGATCAGTCCGCGTCGGTGGGCATGACTTCGCCACCGATGAACCGCATGCGTCCGTGAACGATCGCGATCATCTCGCCGCTCTCTTCATCGTCGAGATAAACGTCGTAGAGCCCGTTTCGGCCCTCCCGCCACGTCTCTTTCGCATCGCCGATCAGTGTTGTCCCAACCTTGCCGGGCGCCAGCCAATGGATCTCGGCCGACGATGAGACGCCTTTGACGTTCTGCGCCGCGTTCGCCGTGAACCCGAAGCAGAGGTCGGCGAACGCGAAGATCATCCCGCCGTGCATGGCCCCGAAGGTGTTGGCGAGCTCGGGCGTGATGGGCATCGCGAGGCACGTCCGGCCGCTGGACGCGTGCCGGATCTCACACTTCAGGAGGGCGAAGACGGGATTGTTGGCCGCCATCCACCGGACGATCGTCTCGGCGTCCGGAGGTTCGACCGGCGGCACGGCGTCAATCATGCAGCGCTATTTGTCCGCATTGTTGAGACGGGCGAGCAGGCTGGAGGTATCCCAGCGACCGCCGCCCATCTTCTGGACCTCGGAATAGAACTGGTCGACGAGCGCTGCGACAGGGAGGTTCGCACCGTTCTGGCGAGACTCGGTCAGCGCGATCTCCAGATCCTTACGCATCCAGTCGACGGCGAAGCCGTGATCGTAGTGGCCGTCGTCCATGGTCTTCCAGCGGTTCTCCATCTGCCAGGATCCGGCGGCGCCCTTGGAAATGGTGTCCATCACCGCTGGCACATCGAGGCCGGCCTTCTGCGCAAAATGCAGGCCTTCCGACAGGCCCTGGACGAGACCTGCAATGCAGATCTGATTGACGGCCTTGCAAAGCTGACCGGCGCCGACGTCGCCGATGCGCGTCACCTGGCGGGCATAGGCGGAGATGACGGGCTCTGCGCGATCGAAGACGGACTGCTCGCCGCCGACCATCACGGTCAGCACGCCATTCTCGGCCCCCGCCTGTCCGCCGGAGACAGGCGCATCGAGAAAGCCGAACCCTGCCTCCTTCGCCGCCGCCCCAAGTTCGCGCGCGACATTCGCTGAAGCCGTCGTGTTATCGATAAAGACCGCGCCTGATTTCACGGCATGGAATGCGCCGTCATCGGCCGTTGTCACCGAGCGAAGATCATCATCGTTGCCGACGCAGCAAAAGACGTAGTCAGCGCCGTCGGCTGCTTCTTTCGGCGTTTTCGCCGCGCGCCCGCTGCCGTATTCCGCGACCCACTTTTCAGCCTTTGCAAACGTGCGGTTGTAGACCGTCACGTCATGGCCGCCTTTCTTGAGAAGGTGCCCGGCCATCGGATACCCCATGACGCCTAAACCGATGAACGCAACCGTTGCCATTTCTGCGCAGCTCCTCGTTGATGTGCGACTGCTCGACTTTCGCTTGACGAGCTAATAGACGGCCGAGGCGCCGGCGCACAAGGCACCCGCGCGATGCGTCGGGCCCGCCAGCCCGGTCTGGAGGCTTTCTGATTGACCCAACCTGAGACCTGCGAACATGCGACAGCTGATGCTGTGACACGCGCAGACATCGAAGCGGCTGCTGCGCGCATCTCCGGCCATGTGCTGAGAACCGACTGCGATCAGAGCCGCACATTGTCGGCGATGTTCGGCTGCGAGATCTGGCTGAAGTTCGAGAACCTGCAGTTCACCGGCGCCTTCAAAGAGCGGGGCGCGCTCAACCGCCTTGCGCAGCTTGATCCGGACGCGCGCCGGCGCGGGGTCGTTGCGATGTCAGCCGGCAACCACGCCCAGGGCGTCGCCTACCACGCGAGCCAGCTCGGCATCCCGGCGACAATCGTGATGCCCGAGGGCACGCCCTTCGTGAAGATCGAGAACACGCGGAAGCTCGGCGCCCGCGTTGTCGTCCACGGCGCAACGCTCGAAGCTTCAGCCGCGCACGTCGCGCAACTGACTGAGGATGAAGGCCTCGTCCTGGTCCACCCCTACGACGACCGGCAGGTGATCGCGGGGCAGGGGACCATCGCGCTTGAGATGCTCGCCGATGTGCCGGAGCTCGACACGCTGATCGTGCCGATTGGCGGCGGCGGTCTGATCGCGGGGATGGCGACGGCTGCGAAGGCGATCAAGCCGGACATCAGGATCATCGGCGTTCAGGCAGAGCGCTGCCCGTCGATGTACAACGCTTTGCGCGGCACCGACCTCGACGTCAAAGCCGACACGCTCGCGGAGGGGATCGCGGTTAAAGCCCCCGGGGCTCTGCCGCTCGCGATTGCCCGCGCGGTTGTCGATGACGTTTGCCTTGTGAAGGAGGCGACGCTTGAGGGCGCGATCGCAACGCTGCTCGAGATCGAAAAGACCGTCGTCGAAGGTGCAGGCGCAGCAGGGTTGGCTGCGATCATGGCGGACCGCGCGCGGTTTTCCGGAGCCAAAGTCGGCCTCGTCCTCTGCGGCGGCAACATCGACCTGCGCCTGCTCGCAAGTGTCCTGACCCGGCAGATGGCACGCGCAGGCCGGCTCGCGGAACTCGCGATCGATCTTCAGGACCGCCCGGGGCAACTGGCGCGCGTCGCCGACCTGATCGGGCAGGCCGGCGCAAACATTGTCGAAGTCGCCCACCAGCGGACGTTCTCGGATCTGCCGGCGAAGTCCGCGTTGCTTGAGGTCGTCGTCGAGACCCGCGATCGCGGGCATCTGGATGAGACCGTCGCGCGCCTGCGAGAGGCGGGTTTTACGCTTCAGGTCACCACCGGCAGCGTCAGCAATGGCGGCGAAGGGGGCTGAGACGCGTTCAACCTTGCGGTCATCAGGCATTCCGCTAGGCTCCGCCGACGCCAACAGCCGGGTCTCTCACCATGATCGACTTTTATACGTGGTCCACGCCGAACGGGCGCAAAGTCTCGATCCTGCTGGAAGAGCTGGGGCTGCCTTACACGGTCCACGCGATCGACATCACCAAGGACGAGCAGTTCGAGCAGGACTTTCTGAAGATCGCGCCGAACAACAAAATCCCGGCGATTGTCGATCACGACAACGGCGATCTGGCGCTGTTCGAGTCCGGTGCGATCATGGTTTATCTCGCGGAGAAGACGGGCAAGTTCCTGCCGGCCTCCGGGCCCGAGCGGGCGCACGTCATGCAATGGCTGATGTGGCAGATGGCAGGCTTCGGACCGATGCTCGGACAGGTCCATCACTTCGTGAAGTTCAACAAGGGCAAGGCGGCCTACGCGGAAGAACGCTTCAGCAAAGAAGCCAAGCGCCTCTACAGCGTGCTCGACACCGCCCTTGCCGATAGCGCGTTCGTCGCCGGCGAGTATTCCATCGCCGACATGGCGATCTGGCCGTGGTGCTCGCGGTTCGAGTGGCAGGGCATCGACCTCGGCGATTACCCGAACGTGTCGCGGTGGTATCTCTCAATGGCGGACCGGCCGCAGGTCGAGAAGGGCTACCACGTGCCCGTCGAACAGGCCGGCGGAATCCCACGTCCGTAGCGCAGACGGCAAGGCGGCGTTCGACTGCTGAGAAACTGCCGGCGCTGCAACCTCGCACACTTCAGAAAAGGCGATGACCGATGGCCAGTGAAGCTTCGGGCCCGTTCGCAGGCGTGATCGCGCCAGTTGCAACGCCGTTCGACGAGAACGGTGAGCCCGATCTCGAGAAATTCGTCGAGCACGCCAAGTGGCTGCTCGAAGACGGCTGTCACGCGCTCGCGCCATTCGGGACGACGAGCGAAGGCAATTCCATCGGCATCGACGAACGGATGGAGATGCTGGAAGAACTCGTCAGCAACGGCATCGCTGGTGAAAAGCTGATGCCGGGCACTGGCATGTGCGCAATTTCAGATGCCGTCATGCTGACCCAGCACGCAGCCGACCTCGGGTGCGCCGGCGTTCTGATGCTGCCGCCGTTCTATTACAAGAACCCGAGCGATGACGCGTTATTCCGGTTCTTTGCGAACGTTATCGAAGAGGCCGCCGACGGCGATCTTAGCGTTTATCTGTATCACATCCCCCAGATGTCTTCGGTCGGGTTTTCGCTCGACCTGATCGGCAAGCTTCGCGATGAGTTTCCCGAGACCGTTGCCGGGCTAAAGGACTCCTCCGGCGACTGGTCGAATATGGAAGCGATCCTCGAAGCGTTTCCCGATTTCGATCTGTTTCCTGGTTCAGAAGGGTTTTTGCTGAAGGGCCTTCGCCAAGGGGCTGCTGGAACAATCTCGGCGTCAGCCAACATCAACGCGCGCGCGATGCGGCAGGTCTACGACGCGTTCATGAACGATGACGTCGCCGGTGCCGAGCGCGCCCAGGCGGGGCTCTCCGAGTTTCGCGCCGTCGTGCAATCGCAGCCCCTGATCCCAGTCATTAAGGCTGTGATCGCCCACTTCAGAGATGACCCGCTGTGGGCGGTGCCATTGCCGCCGCTCGATGCGCTCGACCGCGCGACAGCCGAACAGGTCCTCACGACGCTGAAGCGTGACCACGACTTCAAGATGAACATCGCAATCGATGTCTGAGCGGACTTAGGCTTTGGCCGCTCCCCACGTTCCGCTTGCCCAAAAAGAAAAAACCCTCCCGGCGGACCGGGAGGGTAAGAGGTGAGAGAGCGAGAGAATGGGAAAAAGCTAATTAACTGCGGCGACGGCGAAGCCCTCCGCGGAGACCTGGTTCATCGGCGCTGCAATGCGATCTGCGCTGCCGAGGTAGGCGGACGAAACGAGGAACGCGCCTGCGAGAGCGAAGCAGACGAGCGCGAGGAAGGTGACATACCCCCTTGAGCTCTGTCGTGATTTCGATCCCTGGAGGTCCATGTCCGCTGCTCACCCGTCCGATCCGATGGCCTCATAATTACGCGCTTATGCTTCGTTTGTCACTTTCAAAGCCCTTCTAGACTTAACTGCCAAACTGTTAAATTTACCGCTTTTAAACCAGAATCCCGGGGAATTGATTTACCGGTTTCTGATGTCGCTCAGCGTTTGTTTGGGCGTAATGGCCTCGGGATCAGTTTTTAGGTCGATAACGGCCGGTTTCTTGCTTGCCTGAGCCCGCTCAAAAGCAGCCAAAAAATCCTCCGTGCGGGTCACTGTTTCGCCGTGCCCGCCGAAGCTTTCAGCAAAGGCTGCAAAGTCCGGGTTGGTCAGGCGTGTTGCAACAACCCGGGACGGATATTCTCGCTCCTGGTGCATCCGGATTGTCCCATACATGCCGTTGTTCGAGACGATCGTGATGACCGGCAGCTCGTACTGCATGGCCGTCGCCAGTTCCTGACACGTCATCATGAAGCAGCCGTCGCCGGCGAACGCGACAACCGTCCTCTCCGGTGATCGAAGCTTTGCAGCAATCGCGGCGGGCAAGCCGTAGCCCATGGAGCCGCTGGTCGGCGCCAATTGCGTCCGGTAGCCGCGATAGGCGTAAAAGCGGTTGAGGAAGGCTGCGTAGTTTCCCGCCCCGTTGGTGACGATCGCATCGTCCGGCAGTGCTTTCGACAGACTTGCGATCACTGCGTCGAGCTGGACATCTCCGGGCACGCCGACGGGCTCAAGCGTCCTCAGATAGGCCTCGTGAAGTCGGGCGACGTAGGGCGCGCGAGCGGCAGCTCCGGCGGCGGGCTCCATATCGGCCAGCGCGTCGACGAACGTGGCTGCCGAAGCTGCGATGGCGATGTCGGCGCGATAGACCTGCCCGAGCTCGTCCGGGTCCGGGTTGACGTGCACCAACGGCTGCTGCGGGGCTGGGGGCGCGATCAGCGCATAGCCGCCGGTCGTGATCTCACCGAGCCGAGCGCCGATCGCGATCAGCAAATCGCTTTCGCGCACGGCGGTGGCCAACTCCGGTCCAAGACCGATGCCGACGGAGCCTGCATAAGCGGCATGCGTGTTGTCGATGAAGTCCTGCGTACGGAAGCTGGAGGCGAGCGGCACATGATGGGTGTCTGCAAAGCGCTGCAGGCGATCGCGAACCTCCGCGCTCCACCCCGATCCGCCGGCGATCACGAGCGGCTGCTTCGCGGCGGCCAGACGTTCGGCAAGCGCTGCCATATCGGCCTTGCGCGGTGCCGGTTCTGCGACATTCGCCGGCGGCATCAACGCCACGTCATCGCCCGGCCCGTCGCCCGCGAGCATGTCCTCCGGCAATCCAATGACGACCGGGCCTTGCCGTCCGCTCAGTGCGCAATGGTAGGCCCGCGAGACGTACTCCGGAATTCGCGCGGCATCGCGGATCACCGTCGACCACTTCACGAAGGTGCCGAAGAGACCGCGCGTGTCGATCTCCTGGAACGCCTCGCGGTCCTCGGTCTCGGACGCCGGGAGGCCGAGGAACATGATGAGCGGCGTTGAATCCTGCTGGGCGATGTGAAGCCCGCTCATCGCGTTCGCGGCACCCGGACCCCGCGTCACGAAACAGATGCCGGGCTCGCCCGTCAGCTTGCCCCAGGCATCCGCCATCATCGATGCACCCCCCTCCTGACGGCAGATAATCGGCCGGATGGCGCTGCTGTCGTGGACGCCATCGAGGGCTGCGAGGAAGCTTTCGCCCGGAACCGTGAAAAGGACGGATGCGCCTTGCGCTTCGAGTTCCTGGATGAGGCGGCGGCCAGCGTGGGGCATGGAACGGTCTCCGACAGTCGGGATGCCGACTCAGTCTATTGAGGCCCCGTTCGTGAAGGAAGCGGAACGCGCGCGATGCCCTCCAAATTGCGATCAGGCTTTCGTTCAGGGGTACGTCGGGTTGCGGACGCGACGGCGGCAGCGTTTGTCGTCTGCGTCTGGCTCGTGGGCAGCGCCGCGTGCTCGCACGCAGATAGCGTCGCGACGATGCGCACACGAATGGCGCTCGTCGTCGGGAACGCGGCCTATACGGCGAGCCCCCTGAACAACCCAGTCCGCGACGCTGAGGCGATGGCGCGTGCGCTTGGCCATGCCGGGTTCGATGTCCGCCTCGTCCGCAACGCGACGAGGGTCCGTCTTAAAACCGAGATCGAAGCGTTCGGCGCAGAAGCGCGGGCGAAGGCTGCCGATGTCGTTTTCTACTTTGCGGGACATGCGGTCCAGACAGCGCAGGAGAACTTCCTGCTCCCCGTCGATACCGACATCCGCGCCGCGACAGACGTGCAGTTCGCGGCGATCGAACTCGGCCTGGTCCTCCGCACGCTCAGGGGCCGTGGCGAGGCGGTCTCGGTCATCATCCTCGATGCGTGTCGGGCGGAAGCCGTGCCCGCGCTGGCCGCTCAGCTGAAACCGGGGCTCGCCGCCGTGTCAGCGCCGATCAACTCTTATCTGGCATTCGCCACCGCGCCGGGCCGTGTGGCCTTCGATGGCCGCGGGACGAACTCGCCTTACACCGCAGCGCTCGTCCGCGCGATCGCCAAGCCCGGCGCGACGCTCGAGCAGGTGTTCCGGCAGGTGCGCCGCGACGTGGTGGCGGCGACCGGCGGACGGCAGTTGCCGTGGGAACGGTCATCGCTGACGGTGC